>CADAWZ010000047.1 GCA_902791745.1 uncultured bacterium | reverse complement strand
TTGGAGAGCTTATTCCCTTTGCCATTGAGCCACCGATATATGGATATTTGATTCCATATGATTCACAAAATGAGCTATCGCCTAAATCTTCCATTTCTATTGACATAGAAAAAGCAATAATATCGAGACCTTGTGTTTTGTCCGATGTTATTTTATTTTCTGTTGAATAAAATAAATGCCCATTTTCACTTAAAATAAAAAGTGGTTCTTTTATATTTTTTACGGCTTCTGCTATTTCATTTATGCTATTTATTTTAGTTTTGTGTGTTCCAGTCCATTTTAGACCATATTTATTTGTTGTAGGTATCATTTTATATTAACCTTTCCTAAAAATCGCAGTTGTTTTTTACATATTCGAGAACAGCTTGTTTAGAACCTAATTTTTTTTCAAGGTTCAGCATTTTTTTTAATCCATCGCCATATATAGGATCGTCTTTATAATTTGTTATTATTTTGTTAGCTTGTTCTTTGAGATTATATTGTCTTAATGTGTGATATGAAACCCATTGGGCAAATCCTTCACAGAATATTATGTTATCTTGTCGGTATATTAGTAAGTCTGATCTCTTGTTTTGATATTCCCAAGCATGTCCGTATTCATGAGCTAAAGTTCCAAAGAGCATGTTATATGGCATTCCATTTTGTAAATATATATCATTAGTTACTTTAACATCATTTATTGATGAATATTGCCAACTTGATTGGCAATAACCAGTAGTCCTTCCTGTTCCATATGAAATGCCTTTTGTTTTATATTTTAATTCTTCGGATGATATTAACATAACTTTTTTGATATATATGTATATACCCAAAGCTTCTTTTGCATAAAATTTCATTTTATAATGCAATTTCTTTAAATCGTCTTTTTGGACAATTTTATTTTTATTACATTTTTGACAAAGAATAAAATCATCATCTTGAAATATATATGGCGAATATTTGTTTGCAGGAAGTCCACAGTGAAAACAGCGTGGATTGCTTAGATAACAATTCTCACAACAATATCCAATTGGAAATGTATAATATATTCCTTTTATTTCATTATTGCATATAACACATTTGCTGGTAAAAGATTTTGTTCTATTAGCTAATTTTATTGTTTTTATTATTCCCTTGGGTTTATCCATTTTTTAATCCTTAAAAGTATTATTATTTTTTACATATTCAAGAAATGCAGATTTAGAATTAAATTCTTTTTCAAGTTTCATCATATTTTTGAATCCAGTTCCATAAATTGGGTCTTCTTCTTGACCATTTGAACCAAGCATTTCTTCCGCCTTTTTATCAAATCCATATTCTTTTATTGTGTAATATTTTACCCATTCAGCAAAGCCTTCAGAAAATGAATGGTCTGATGCTGTTTTCATTACTTCTAACTTTTTATTTTGATGATCCCAAGCATGACCATATTCATGAGCTAATGTGCCAAATGCCAATTCATAAGGCATTCCATTTTGTAAATAAATAGTATGAAATCTTTTGTCATAGAATTTTGTCATTGTATATTGGGTATAACAGAATCCAAGAACTCTTTGACCAGAAAGATAACCTATATTTTTTGTTCTATCTTTCAAGTCTTCAGATGACATTAAAACAATTTTATTTACTGGAATATCTATACTTATTCCACAAGATTTTTTTACATATAATTTTACTTTGTCATATAGTTTAGCAAGGTCTTCTTTAGTTGTTATTTTTTCTTTATTGCAATTAGAACAAATTATAAAATCTTCATCTTGAAATGCTGGAAATTTGGTTGGCAATCCACAGTTAAAGCAATGTGGATTTTTTTGGAAACAATCCAAACAACATTTGCCAGTTGGAAAATTATAGTATTTTTCCATTATTGGATTGTGGCATACTATACATCTTGGAACTTCATGGGCTATATAACAGTTTGGACAGGTTTTTCCATTTTTTCCTTTATAGTATTTATCTAAAATTTTATGACAGTAATAACATTTTTCAACTATATAATTTTCATAACAATTTGGACAATATTTTTTTTGTTTTGTTTTAAAATATTTTCCAAGAAGTTTTGTATTACAGTGAGCACATCTTTCAACTATATAATTTTCATAGCAATCTCTACAATATTTTTTCTTTTTAACTTTGTAATATTGTGTCAATACATTGTTACATCTTGCACATTTTTGTACTATATATTTGTCATAGCAATCAGGACAATATTTTAAATTATTTGATAACCAGTATTTTTCTAATCTATTTCCACATAGGCAACAGACACTTGGATCAGAATATACAGGAGGAGGGACAGTATTTTCTTCTTCATTGTCATCTTCTATATTTTCATTTTCATCATAATCTGTTTCTTCTTCTATTTTATTGTCTTCATTTTCTTTGTTTTCTTCTTTATTTGGGCTATTGTAAGATCTAAAACCTAAGTTGGTTCTGTTAATCCAACAGCTTTCACATAATACTTGGTCTTCAGATATTTTTGAAGTTCCTTGTATTTCTAAACCACATACAGCACAATATTTTTTGTCGAGTTCTTCTTTCTTTTTATTTTCATTTCTTTTGTCTTTATCTTTGTCTTTGTCTTTTGAAAACAAAGGATTTGTATTTTTTGAAATGTTATTAAAATAGTTGTCAAATTCAGAATTTTTTTTGTCTGAAAAACAACCTGTAGGCATTAATGTAGAAATTAAAATTATTAACAAAATACAAAAAACATTTTTTTTCATTAACATTTTTTTCTCCATTCTTTTTATATAAAAAGGGTGTGAAAAGGACTTTTTCACACCCTTTTAGTTTTACTAAATATTACATAGATTGTATTTTTTTCTTTAATTGTTCTATTTTTTGTCTTAAAGGAGGAGTTGCTAAACTCAATGGTTCCATCATGACATATCTGCTATATAGTTGAATTGCGAGATCAAATTCTTTGAATTTTTCGGCAAGGATTCCTTGACCCCTAAATGCGTCAGAATCAAGGGCATTATATTTCATTGCTGCATCATATGCTTTTCTTGCTGGCTCACTTTTGCCAAAGAGTGCATAGACATCACCTAACAATGTCCAAAGATTAGAAGCTGCAGGAGCACATGATAGTTGTTTTTCAAGTTTTTTGATAAGTTCTCCTCCTGTTGCTTGGGCTTCTGATGTTCTTGAATTCATCAATAATAATTTTATTCTTCTCAGTTGCATACTGAATAAATCTGGAGATGTTTCAATAGCTCCTTCCATAATTGAAAGAGCCTCTGCAACTCTTCCTGTCTTCATCATAGCTGTAGCTAAAACAACTAAAAGCTGTTCATTTGTATCTTTTGTGATGTGTGGACATTTAAGTCCTGCATTTGCCATTGCTTCAGCAGTTTTCCAATCAGAATGTCTTATGTAAAATTCACTTATTGCCAAGAAATTTCTTGCATCTCTTGAAGATAATTCGAGAGCTTTTTGATAACAACCTAAAGCTGTTGCTTCATCTCCCATAGCTTCGCATACAGTAGCAATATATCTGTAGTTACTATTTTCTTCTCTTCTGTAGAGTTCAAGAGCTTCTGGGTAATTGCCAAATTTATAATATAGTTCTGCAAAGCAAAGCTCCAAAGCACGGTGATATTTCATTCTTTGAGAGCTATCTCCAGTTTTTGGAATAATAGAGCTATAATATTCTATTGCTTCCTCTTTTCTGTCAAGTCTTACATATATTCTACCAAGTTCATAAAGTGCTTGAATATTTTTATTGTCAATTTGTAGGCAATTTTGAAGAGATATTATAGCATCATTAAAATATCCACCTTGGATATATTGAAGTGCAAGCTGTAGATGTGCATTTGAATCTCCAGAATGCTTTTGTAGATATTCTTTGTAATCTTCTATTAAAGATGCATGTAGCTCTGCCCATTTGTGAGCATAACCTTCTCTTGCATAAAGTTTTAATAATTCAGCTTTCCATTGACAGTAATTATTGTTATTTTTTGCTTCAGGAAGTAAAATTAAAGCCTCATAATATTCTATGGACTGATAGAAATCATTTGCAAGTCGGCTTAAACGAGCAACACCTTCTAAGAGAGGAATGCTTTTGGGGTATAAATTCAAAGCCTTACCTGCTATTTTTATACCAAATGCCATAACTCTTTTTCTTTCTTCTTTGCTTAAATATGCTCCTTGCATTTCTTGGAAGAAAGCATGTCCAAGAGGATCATTTGTACCTGTTTGAAGGCTAAAGATTTTGTTGTATACATCTTCTGCATCTTTGAAATTGCCTGATTTTACATAGTCAAGAGCTAATTTTTTAAAGCTATAAATATCTTCTGGATTTAATTCTGTTGCAAGTTTTCTCCATTTTACAGCTTTGCCATATCCAAAATGCTCTTCATAAAATTCAGCTAATTTTATTGGAAAATATGGCTTTTTTGAAAAAGAACATGCTTTTTCAAGACAAGCAATAAGTTCTTCTTGCATGTCAAGCTTTTTCAAAATTTGATATTCTACAATATAATTATCTTCATTATCGGGATTTTCTTGAATCTTTTTGCGTATTTCTTCTAAAGCGGCTTCAGGATCATCACCAATATGATCTCCAAGAACTCTCTTAGAAATAACTTCTTCTTCTGTTTCAGAATCTTTTTTCTTAGGAGCCTTTTTTATTAGATAACTTTTTTCACCACTTTTTTCACCTGAAGGCTTATCAGACATCATTGGCTTTGAAGGTGCTGCCTTTGAAGCCAAAGTCTTTTTAATGTTCATAATTTAATCTCCCGAATAATTAAAATTTTATTCAATAAAGAAAATATATTATAAATTTCTGCAAGTTAAATCTATTTTTTCACTTGCTGTTTCTTCTGTTATAGATAATACAAACGCAATTTCTGAAGCAAGCGTTTTTTTTGACTGTTTTAACATAGAAACTTCTTTAGGTGTCAATTTTTTTGATTTAGAAAGAGTAACTAAATCTTTTATTACTTGAATGAGCATTTTAATATCAGTACTCTTTATTTTCTTCATATTTATATTGTATCTTTCAGGTGATTTTACAGGTAAATCTGTTTTGTATTCTCTTAAATAGTCAAACAATTTTGGTATATCTTCTTTAGTTATCAATCTTCTTATCATATTTTTTTGAAGATTGGTGTTTATCGTCATTTTTAGTTTTTCATTCTGAAAAGATACAGTTGCAAAATTATATAATTCTGCTTCTACCCTTCGTTCTTCTATGTTTTCGACATGCCCTATCCCATAAATAGGGTGCATTACAAAACCTCCGATTTTAAATAAATCTTCTTCGGAAGTATCTTTTGACAGGTCAATATTTAGAATTTCGTTTTCATTATTAAAATTACTCATATTTATGAAATTCTAATAAAAAAAGTAAATTCCTTTAAAATTTAACATGTTATTTTTCTTGCTATTTCCATTGCTTTTTCTTTTGTCAATTTTTCAGAAACTGCTTTTTCATCTGTTATTGTTATTGTGGCACAAGCAATTCCCAATTTTACAGAATTGTCAAATGATTCTCCATCCATTAATCCTGCTATGGTACCAGCAACAAGAGCATCTCCTGCTCCTACTGAATTTATAACCATAGTACGAACAGACGGAATAAATCCTTTAAATGTTTTTGAAGCACAATAAGCACCTTCTGAACCGAGGGTTACTATTATATTTTCAACCCCCATTTTTAAAAGGTCTTCAGTTGCTTCTTCGATATCTTTTTCATCTGTTATTTGCCTATTTACTAAAGATTCAAGTTCTTCTTTATTTGGTGTTGTAAGTGTTACGCCTTTCATATAATTTTGAATATTATGAGCTCTACTTGGAGAAACTGGTTCTACACATATAGGAATAGAATATTTTTGTGAAATTGAAAGTATTTCGAGAAGAGTTTGATCTGGAATATCTGCATCAACAACTATATAATTAGATTCTTTTATAATATCGAGATTTGATCGTATATATTCAGGTGTTATATTTGACATTATGCCCATATCTGAAATGCTTGCATCAAGTTCTCCTCTTGAATTTATTATAGCTAAAAATATACCAGAATTTCTTTCACATTTTAAAAGTCTTGAAACATCAACTCCAGCATTTTTTGTGGAATTTATCAAGAGGTCTGCAAATCCTTCATTTCCAATAACACTTAATAAAATTGAATTTATATTTAATCTTGCTAAATTTTCTGCAATATTTCTTGCTACTCCACCTGGTGAAAATTCAACTATACCTGGATTTTTGGTTTTGGAAAATGTTTTTACTCTGCTTTTGCCTTTAATATCTATATTTGAAGCACCTATAACAACGACTTTTTTATCCATTTTTAAAACCTCCATTTTTGAAATTATTTTCCAATTATTCTATGTTATATATAATTTACATAAACAGAAAACAAACAAATTAAATTTATAAAGTTTATCAACAGGTTCTATAAAAATATATAGCAACCATTTAGGCTGCTACATACTATTTGTATAAAATATATAAAATTAAAATAATTCTGTGATATTTTTAATATTCCTTCTTCAAATAAAAATATTTTCTAAATAGGAGGAGCTGAAAATGCAGGTATTTCATTGTCAGAATCATCAGTTGATTTTTTTGTTTCGTTAGTTTTATCTTGCTTGAGTTCTTTCTTTTGAAATTCTTCTTTATTTTCTATATTTTGATTTTCTCTTACTGTTTCTTTTATTTGTGGAATTTTATTTTCTGAATTATTGGTCTCCTCTTCTGTTGCTTTTGGTTTATCTTGTTCAATTTCTTTCTCTTTGGTTTCTTCTTTATTTTCTACATTTTGATTTTCTCTTACTGTTTCTTTTATTTGTGGAATTTTATTTTCTAAATTATTGGTTTCCTCTTCTGTTCCTTTTTGTTTATCTTGTTCAATTTCTTTTTCTTTGATTTCTTCTTTATTTTCTAATTCTGTTTTATTTTCTTCAATTGTTTTTGGTGATTCTTTTATTTCAGGAACCTTATTTTCAGGTTTTGTTTCTTTTGTCTCAGAAGTTTCTTGTTCTGTAGTTTCTATCTTTCTTGGTTCTGTTCTATCTATTGGCAAAAGAGCATTTGTGTATTGTGGATATTCTCTGACAACATAGGCAAATTCAACAGCTTTATCTCTGTTTTTCATATATTTTGTTGCCATTTGGTACAATTGGATATATACATCTGCTCTGTCATACCCTTTTTGTAATGCTTTTAAATAATATTCTTCTGCTTTGTCAAAATTTCCAAGTTTTGTATTTAATGTTCCTAAATTATAATATGCATTTGGTTTTTCAGGGTCTTTTTTTATTGCATCAAGCCAGCAGGAAAGTGCATCTTTGTATCTTTCAATAGTAAAATAAAGAGAACCTAAATTATTCAAGATGTAATAATTGTTGTCATATTTTCCAAGAGCTTTAACATAAATTGATTCACCTGTCAAAAAATTACAATTTTTTCTATAGGCTCGTCCCAATCTTGAATAAATCGCTAAACTTGCATTTCCATCTTTTAGCTGTTTGTTATATTCAGCTATGGCTTCATTATATTTGCCTTCTGATTCTAATTTTTCACCAATGCTCCAAAGAGTAAAATCTTTTATTTTTTCTGCTATTTTTTTGTCTTGTTCTGTTGCTTCTTCTAAATATAAATTATAGTATTCAACAGCTTTTTTATAGTCATTAAATCCACATTCATATATAGAAGCCATATTTAGATGACATCTTTTTTTGTCAAATCCATTTTTTAAAGCAATTTGAAACATATCAAGTGCTTCTCTAAATTTTCCTTCTTCTTGAAGTGTTCTGGCGTACATAAATGCAATATTTGCATTTTTTTTATCTTTACTAAAAATTTTTTCAAATTGTTTTTCAGCTTCTGAATACTTTTTTTCTTTAAAATTCATCCAGCCTGCATTTACAAGAAAATATCTGTCATTTGGATTTACTTTTAATCCATTGTCAAAAATTTCTTTTAATTTTTTTTCTTCTCCAGTGTGTTTGTAAATTACTACAAGCTCTTTGTAAAAATTAAAATTGTTAGGTGTTTCTTTTAGAGCTTTTAGATATAGTTCGGCTGATTTTTTATAATTTCCATTGTTTTGGTATTTTCTTGCTTCTATAATAGTGCTTGCATCTTTTACTCTTAAGTAGATAAAGAAACAGAAAGACAAAAATATTATTGATATTATTATGATGTTTAAATATAATTTATTCATTATAATTTTTAAAAAGTTGCTGAAATTATTGCTTTCATTGTATCGGTAAATGATTTAGAAAATATAAAAGGTCTGATTTCTGAAATTACACTTTCATAATCTGTGAATTCACTTACAAAACAAGTTATATCACTATTTTGTAAATTTGTCTCAAATTTATCAGAAATATAACCACATTTTATAAATATAGGGTAGGGGAAGAAGTTCATTTTTTGTACATATTTTTCATAGGCATCTGAAAATAGAATTGATCCATTTTCATTTCCATCACTTATTATTATTAAAACATCAGATTTTTCTCCTTTTTCTGCCATTTTTAATAAAGCACTTCCTGGAGATGTTCCCAATGAGTTATATGTAGGCTTTTGATTAATAGAAGGATATTCTTTCCATTTTGGATCTTTTATATTTATTTCACTTGCTTCTGTTGCAAATGTCCATACATGTAATTTATCTATATCTGACATCAATGAAGAAAAAATATGTACAAATGCTTTTCCTATTTCTTGATGTGCATACATACTGCCAGATACATCTATTAATAGGCTTATTTCTTTGTCAATCGAATATCGCTTTTCAAGAAATTTTAATATATAGGCATAAATTTGACTTTTGAATTGTATTGTTGGCTTATGTATATATTTTTTTATTCTTCTGGCTTCTGCTTTAGGTTGCTTTTTGGGTAATAAATATATTTTTTCTTTTATTTCCCATAAAATATCTTCATCTTTTGTCATTTTTAATCTTTTCATTTTTGGATATAGCTTTAAAATTTCTTCAGGTGTCAGCATATCCAATATTTTTTTTGATATTTTATAAGAAAAATGAGATACTGCATGTAATGATTCTTCTGCTGTAAGGGAGTATTTATCTATTATCGAACAAACTAAATTAGAATCATATTTGGTAGTTCTCAATAATTTTAATGCTTCTGCAAAACTGCCTTTTGGCATTTTGTTTTTAAATAAAATGTTGTCTGCTCTTTCTGATGGTTTTATGTGTAATGACGAATATATATGTTTTAATGTATTTTTATCATATATAAGCAATCTGTCAAATTTTTCTTCATCATTTTCGATATTTTTTAAATGTTTTTTTATTGCATTTACAGCACTTCTTGGAAATTTTTTATATATTATTTTGCAATAGTTTAATATTGAAGCAATTCCTCTTATAGATATATTGGGAATGTTTATTAATCCGAGTTTTCTTAGACCTAAATTTTCTTCTGTCAAAAGATGAGACATTAAAATATCTCTGTGTTGAAGCATTTTTTCTTCATTTGCAAATATATGTTCAAAAAAAGAAATATCTTCATTTTTCTTTTTTAACATCTTTCTTTGAATAAAATATTTAGCAGATTGTGCATAAATTTTTGGAAAACTGTCACTTATTTTTTGATGAATTTCTTCAAGTATATTCATTGGCTGTAATGCTGTAATAGCAAAAGAAGATATAAATGACATCAAATATGTAGGATCATTTATATCCTTATTTTTAAACAATTCGAATGGAAATACTTTGTTGTTATCTCTTCTATTTACTATAAAATATGAATTTTTAGAGCATTTTAATATCATTTTTTTATTTCTTATTGCAGAAGATATAAATATAAAGCCCGCACAAGTAATAAAAGCTCTTTTGTTTTAACTGAGGGTTTGAACCTCTTCCATAAAAAATATTACGGATACCATAATGTTGTTTTAACAGCTTTTATATATGGGTGCAGGCTCATTTATTATTATAAGATTTTATTTTAAAGATGTCAAATTTTTTTACAGTTTAGCTACTTCTTCACTTCCACCCATAATTTCAACCATTTTTTCATAAACTTTTCTTGTTTTTTCCATTAATGGCAATAACTCTTCAGTAGTTTTTTCTGCTGATTTTTCAGTATCTTTTATACCTTTGATTGATTTTATTAGATAGGCGAGATCTTTTCTATTTTCGTTATCTTCTGTATATGAGGCATCTGCTAAATCTATCAATTCAGCATTTAGATGCCCTAAATATGACTGTCTCTTTTTTAATCTTGGATCGATTTCTGCAAGAGACGAAGGAGCTATTTGCATTATACTGCTTTTAAATGTTTTGTTGCTCAAACTTTTTGCCATGTTTGCAAGGGTAATTGCTTCTGCAATAACTCTCTGTACATATTGTTCAAGCTGAACCATCTTAAATGCTTTTACTGTTTCTTCTGTGAATATTCCACTTTTTACTAAAAATGCCGTTGCTTCTTTGTCATCAAAAATTGTCAAGGCATCAGGTGTATTTGCAGGTACTCTACAGCCAAATCTTTTTTCTGCTTCTTCTTTTGAGAGTTCATATACATTTTCAGATACTATAAAATGATCTACTTCTTCTCTTAGTCTTTTATATTCGCTGTCAATAGCTTCTTGTAAAGTTCCACCATTTGCAACTATATTTTTTACTGCTTCTGTTATTTCATCTATGACTTGGGCTACAGCTATTGATAAAAATGCAAGTGGGTAATACATGACAGTATTGGCACCAGGTGTTCTGAGTTCAAGTTTATTTCCTGAAAGACCTATTGATACAGAGCGATTTCTATCTTGGGATACTGAATCTCTATATTCAGAGGTATTTCCTATGAATGCAGATAGATATATAGGAGCTTCAAATCCAGGTTTTCTTCTCATATCATTTCCTCTTGATGATATGGATGCATCAAGGACTTGCCAAATTCTGCCCATAGCTGCAAGAAGTGATAAGCCGATTACAGAAATATTTTCATGGTATGTAGTTGGACAAAATTCTTTTGTTTCAAAGAAATTTTCTGTGAGTTCTTTTGTTGTCGAATCAAATTTACCAATACTTAGATTTGTATGTTTTCCACTTCCATTTATTCCGCTTCCATTTGTGTCGTCTGTAAATGATTTACTTCCTATTAATGCCCTAAAACCATGTCTATCACAGGCATCTTCTATGATTTGTCTTGAGATGAGATCGTTATCTGTTGCATTTACTGCGTCTGCATATTTTAGAACAATTTCACATTGTCTACCTTTTAGTTCATTACCTGTTTGACCTACTTCAAGGTGTTTTTGAACAGCTGTTATTCCAACTTTTGCGAGGTCTTTTACTATATCTGCAAGAAGTGCTTCCTCATTTCTTTTTGGGATTGTTAGATAAACACCTCTTAAATTTTGGTTTATTGCACCATAACCACCTGCTACTGTCTGTCCTAAATATCTTATATCGGGGCGACTTTCAGATTCTTTTGGGACGATAAAAAATTCTTTTTCATATCCGACAGTTAGTGTATATTTTTCATTTGGATGTCTTTTTGGAAAACCAGAGGCACTCATTAATCCATCAAGTGATTTTTCAAGATATTCAACTGCTTCTGTCAATGGTTTTCTTGCACACATTGCATAGCCCTGTGGGGATTCCATATCAGACATTATGAAAAGGCTTGATTCTCTTATTGGATCTGGAAAAACAAACCATTTTCCGTTTTTATTTGGTTTTGCTATTACTTTTGCTCTGTGTACAACTCGTCCACCACCTGTTGAAAAACTTGAACCGTCAAGTTCACTTCCTTCTTCGAATATTTTTTCTGAAAATTCTTCAATGTTGATAGGTTTACATCTCAATTTTGAGCTTGCAAGAGGAGCTACAGTATGACCAATTTCTTTGATGTTGTTTTGTAGACACCATTTTATAAAAGTATGGTAATCGCTTTTGACATTATCTGGAACAATATGATTGTTTTGCATAATTTTATCCTTCGTTTCTATGTTTTTTTAGTTTTTTTTCTTATTTATGTTGTAAAATCATAAATTGCTGATTCAACAATAATAATTTATAGATGTTAGTAAACTACCAATTAGCCAATTTTGTGTGTTATAAGATAGTGAACGGAATCTGTTTCTTTGAAACAGTCTGTAGTGAACATCTTATATTCAAAAATTGGCATAAGCAGAAAATTAACAAATTAAATACACAACTTCTAAATATTGCTAATTTTTAAAAATAATGTAATTTTATAAAAATAAAAAAAATCCTGCAGATTATATAGTCTGCAGGATTTTTAATCGTTTTTTAATTATTTATGATGTGAAGTTACAGGTTCATAGTCATTTATGATTTTTGCAACATTCGCATTTGGCTTTACTCCATAAGTTTCGACTGGATATTGTTTGAACTTGAATTCAATAACTTTGTTTGTTTCTGGGTCTATTGTAAGTTGTGAAAGACCAACCATTTTACAATGTGAACCATTTTCGACTATATATGTTTTTGATGGGTAGTTACCGACAACTATTGGTTTGCTTGTATTCACATGATCATGAGCAGCCAAAACAAGACTGATGTCTTTGATGTGGCTTGCCATTCTCTCATCATCGCCAAGTCCTTGGTGGGTAAGTGCTATGACGACATCTGCCTCTTTTTTGATTTCAGGCATTAGTCTTTGCATTGCTTCTATTGTGCTTTCTTTTACAAGGTCTTTGCCGACATTTGGATGAGCTTTTGTGTGCATTTTTGGCTTAACAAGACCAACAAAGGCAACTTTTAATCCATTTACATTTTTTATGACATAAGGTTTTACACCGTCGAGATTATCTTTTAAACTTTTGTCATGTACATTTGCTGAAACTACATCAGCATCTAATTTTAAAGCAAAATCCTTTGATGTTGATTCTTTGCCGTATTGGAATTCATGGTTTCCAAGTGTTATTACATCATATTTCATCTCATTTAATACATCTGTAATTGGACCAAATTCGTTTAATTCGCTATATGGTGGATTATATGTTGAATCACCGCCATCTACAACTATTGCATCAGGATAGCGTTCTCTCAATGCATCTATAACTCCAGCAACTTTTGGCATGAGCTGATATTGACCATGCATGTCATTTGTGCTTATAATTGTAAGTGTTATAGGCTCTGATTTTGAGTTGCCTGCTTTTCTAACTTCTGAGGCTTGCTTTAGTTGATCTGCTTTTGCAAAGTCATCATCCAGTGATTTTGAAGTTGGTGTAAATGAATCATCAGAAACAGAATTTGGAATAGATTGTTCTGTTCTTTGACTACTTGCATTATTTACTGTATATGACGTATAATTTGATGTAAAACTTGGATTTATAGAATTCATAACTTTACCCCTATACTTACAAGAATTTTCAAAAATACTAAGAATTATTTGTAAACTCACAAAAGTTGCTTAGTAAAAAATTTGCAATTTAAATTTGCACTAATTTTGAAAATTTCTGTAAAACTTTATTTTATTTTATCACAAATTTTAAGATTTGATATTTCATTTTTGTTAACTTTTGTATATAATGGCAATAATATTTTTATATATTCGTCTATTT
>CADAWZ010000046.1 GCA_902791745.1 uncultured bacterium | reverse complement strand
AAATCATGGTTCTCATGTTGATATGTCCGATCCCAAAACACTTGCTAATTTCATTGCTTGGGGTGTAAAAAATTATCCTTCTGACAATGTAGCAGTTATCTTAGGAAGCCACGGTGGTGGTACAATGGGAGCTGTTGCTGATGACAAAGACGGCGATTTTATGTCTCCACAGGGTTTGAGAGAAGCATTCCAAGAAGCAGAAAAAATGACAGGAAAGAAAATTGATGTACTTGGTTTTGACTGCTGTTTGATGGCAAATACAGAAGTTGCCTATGAACTCAAAGATGTAGCTGATTTCATCGTTGCTTCAGAAGAATCAGAGGGTGGCAATGGTTGGCCATACCACAATGTATTAAATGAAAGTGTTCTAAAAAACCTTCAAGATGCACTTGCAAAAAAACTCACAATTTCTCCTGAAGCATTCGCAAAGAAAATTGTAGGTAATGCATCTGGTGTTCAACAAGATCTCCCAACAATGTCATCAATAGATACAAGCAAAATGAATGGTGTTGCTACAGCTATTGATGGATTTGCAAAAGCAATAATTGACGGAGATTCTGGTGATATACTTAGAAATATTTCCAAAAGAACAGAAAAATTTAGTGAATTTAAGGATATTTACCACTTCTGTGAACAAGTTGCAAATTCAAACGAAATTACAGACAATAAACTAAAAGCAGAAGCAAAGAAAGTTATGGCAGCACTTGATGAGGCTATCATAGCAAATCAAAGTTCATACAAATATCCAAATGCCCATGGACTTCAAATGGAAATTCCAGCAAGTGGCATAACATCAGATTGGTATTATGAACTCCAATTTGCACAAGATACACATTGGGAAGCAGCACTTGACTCAATGCGTAAATAAGTTAAAATATCTACTGAGTAAAAAATCCAGTTCATATGAACTGGATTTTTTTTTCTTCAATAGCTTTTATATATATTTTATTTACTTTCTTGGCTTTCTTGCTTTTTAGCTTTCTTCTTTTTAGATTTAAACCAATTTTGTACAATATTCAATTTAAACTCAAAATTCCTTTTATCCTGTGCCAACAAACTATCAAGAATTATTCCTGCTATCTGTATAACAAAAGCAATACTAAAAATTGTTCCACAAATTATCAAAGTAGGAAATCGAGGAACAAGATGTATTGTTAAATAATAATAGAGAATTGGAACAAATAAAATTAATCCAATTATGCACAATAAAAGTGAAATAGCTCCAAAAAATAAAAGTGGTTTATAATTTTTAAACAATTTAATTATTGTCATAATGACCTTAAAACCATCTGAATATGTATTTAATTTGGACTCACTACCTTCTGGTCTATCCCTATAATTAATAACAACATTTTCTAATCTCATATTTCTGTAAGCAGTATGTATGCTCATCTCTGTCTCAATTTCAAATCCCTTAGATAAAACAGGATATGTCTTTACAAATAAATAGCTAAAAGCCCTATATCCAGTCATCATATCTTTTATATTTGCATTGAACAATTTATTTACAGAAAACCTAACTAATGAATTTCCAAAATTATGAAAAGGTCTTTTATTTTCTTGAAAATATGTACTGCTAAGACGGTCTCCCACAACCATATCAGCTTGTTTCTCAAGGACAAGTTTAACCATATCAAGAGCATGTTCTGCAGGATATGTGTCATCACCATCGACCATTAGATAACATTCTGCATCAATTTCCCTGAACATTCTTCTAATAACATTACCTTTTCCCTGTGAATATTCATGTCTGACAACTGCACCTGCTTTTTTTGCAATTTTAACAGTTTTATCTGTTGAATTGTTGTCATAAACATAAATGACATGCTCTATAGATTTCAAAGCCTCTTTAAAATCTTTAACAACCTTGCCAATAGTCTTTTCTTCATTGTAACAAGGTATCAAAACCGCAACTTTATCCATATTTTCCCCTATTTTTTATTCTTAAAATAATCCAATGTGTTTTTTACAATTTTATCTATCAATTCTACTTCCTTACGAATACCATCTGGATATTTAAAATATACATACCAAGCTCCAGGATAATCCCATTGTCTATCGCAATATGAATTAATACTATAAGGATCTATTACACATGAAATTTTAGGATTAATCGACTGAACTATTTTAAGAGCCTTAGCTCTAATCTTGTCAACTTCATCTTCAACATCTTTTGTATAATTATAATTGTCGTCATAATAATAATTACTCATTTTATTTTCCTTTTAAAAATTTACGCAAATCCCCAAAAAATAGGATTTGCGTAAATTTTAAAAATTATTTTGGAATCGTACTCATAAATGTTCTAAAACCATTCATAAACATCTGAACAGAAATAGCAGTAAGTGCTAATCCCATAAGACGTTGCATAGCCTCCATTGCTCTCTGTCCCATATATTTAGCCACAAATTGTCCAAAAAGTAAAATTATCACATTTACAGTCCAAGCTATCAAAAGAGCAAGAATAACATGCCAAACAGAAGTAGCTTCTGTACTCATAACCATAATCATTGATAGCACACCAGGTCCAGCAATCAAAGGAATTGCTATTGGAACTATAAAAGGCTCATTTTCATCGTTTTTAGGTCCTTCATCTTCAGGCTTTTTATTGCTCATACTCATATCAAGACCTATGAGAAAAAGAATAACGCCTCCAGTCATAGCAAGAGCTTCTTGCTCAATACCAAGACCATTTAATATGTGTTTACCCAAAAATAAGAAAAGGAGAATTACACAAAGTGCAATGGAACATTCTCTCAAAATAACTATTTTCTGTCTTTTGGGAGTACAATCCTTTACCAGTGGCATTACTATAGGTATATTTCCAACTGGATCAAACATACAAAAAATAGAAACGATCATTCCTACAATATCCATAGATACCTCCTAAGATACAAGGAAAAAAAGTTACTTTTTTAATGTAGTTTTATTATGCTTAACTGGTTTTTCTACAGGGTCTTTTATATAAGCCTTTATAATATACTGTTTTTCCAATGGTTTATCCATACGGTCTGTTCTCGAATTTTCTATAGCTTTTACGACATCCATACCTTTTATTACTTTACCAAAAACAGTATGACGCATATGAAGATGTTGTGTATGTGGAACACTTGTTGTTATAAAAAATTGACTTCCATTTGTATTTGGTCCAGCATTTGCCATTGCTAAAATACCTTCTGAATTAAATCCAACATTTTGATCGAACTCATCTTCAAATGCATTTCCCCAAATTGACTGTCCACCTCTGCCAGTACCTGTTGGATCACCGCCTTGAATCATAAAATCTTTTATTACACGGTGAAAAATTAAACCATCATAATAACCTTTTTTAACTAAGCGAACAAAATTTTCACAAGTTTTAGGAGCAACTTCTCCAAACAATTTTATTTCAATGTTGCCTCTATTTGTTTCTAAAACAACAATTTTACTCCATTGAGAATGCTTTTTCACCTGATGCTTTTTAATGTTGTCTGGTAATATTGGTTCTTTTCCTCTTACAGGTTTAGCATGTACAGCAGATGTAAAGATAAACAGTGCCACAAAAACAAGAATAAAAGAAATAACCTTTTTCATAGTAAACTCCTATTTTCTATTCAACAGTTATATTTATTATATATTGTTTATCACGAGGGCGATCACTTCTATCAACAGGTGATTTCTCAATAGCTTTTACTACATCCATTCCATCAACTACTTCTCCAAAAATAGTATGATGCATATGGAGATGCTTTGTATTTGGAGCACTTGTCGTTATAAAAAATTGACTTCCATTTGTATTTGGACCAGCATTTGCCATTGCCAAACGACCTACTTTTGAAAAATCAACAGAAGGTGAACATTCATCTTCAAATGGTCTTCCCCAAATTGATTGTCCACCTCTACCAGTACCTGTTGGATCACCACCTTGAATCATAAAATCTCTTATGACACGATGGAAAATCAAACCATCATAATAACCTTTCTTAGCAAGTCCTATAAAATTTTCACAAGTCTTAGGTGCTACAGTAGGGAACAAATTTATTGTTATATCCCCTCTATTGGTGTGCATTATAACTTTACTCAAAATACCCTCCCATTTTTTTTATAAATAAAACTGATTTTATCATAATTCAGCAAATATAAAAAATAATCCTTTCAAAAGTCAATAGAAGGAAATTTATTATTTTAGAAAGAAAGTATTTTTGTTAAGTTTAAGTTTAAAATGGAGTAATTTAAAAAATGTCAATAATAGTAACAGGTTCTCTTGCATTTGATCATATTCTTCAATTTCCTGGATATTTTGAAGAACATATAAATCCAGAACAATTAAATAATATAAATATAAGTTTCCTTGTTGACAATATGAAAAAAATGAAAGGTGGATGTGCAAGTAATATTGCATATTCTCTCGCTTTACTTGGAAATACTCCAACAATAATGGCTACAGCAGGAAAAGATTTTGAAGATTTTGAAAGATGGTTAAATAAAAGAGGTGTTGACACATCCCTTATCAAAAAAATTGAAGATAAATACACTGCAAGCTGTTTTATAATAACAGACCAAAACAACAACCAAATAACAGGTTTCTATGGTGGTGCTATGGCAGATGCAGGATTACTTTCATTTAAAGATATTGACTATAAAAATATTCAAATAGCAATAATTTCTCCTAATGCTCCAAATGCTATGATACAATATTGCAAAGAATGTAGAGAATTAGGAATACCATTCATTTTCGATCCTGGTCAACAAATTCCAAGAACTTCTCCAGAAGATTTGCTTGAATGTATAACAGGCTCTGTATATACAATAATGAATGATTATGAACTAAGTTTAGTAATGAAAAAGACTAAAAAAACACAAGAAGAACTCCTCAAATTGACAAAAACAATAATAAAAACACTTGGAGCCGATGGTTGTGTTTTTATAACAAAAGATGGAGAAACTAAAGTTTCCCCTGCAAAACCATTAAAAGTATTAGATCCAACAGGAGCAGGTGATGCCTTTAGAGCTGGTTTAATAACAGGATATTTAAAAAATCTCAGTATTGAACAAACTGCTAAAATAGCAAATACAATAGCTGTATATGTTGTTGAGCAAGATGCACCTGCAGAACATAACTTCACCCATGAAGAATTTGCAAAAAGATACGAAGAAAACTATAAGGAAAAATTGCCAAATATATTTTAAAGATTGGGAATATTTTAAATAAAATGAATAACAATTTTGAAGAAAATAAAGATAGCAATAAAGTCAATTTAGATAAAGACAAAATAAACCCTAATTATGAAGAATATATAGACCCTTATATAAAAGAGACTAAACAAGAACAAGATATAAAAAACAAAAAAAATATGAAATATGCATTTATATATTTGTTCATAATAATAATATTGGCTGGTGTATCTTTTTTAATAGCTCCAAAATCATTTTTAAAACCTGTAACAAATATAAAAAAAAATATACAAGAGAGAGACATATTTATATACACATCTGGACTTGTAAATTGGAACAAAAAATATTTAAAAAAATCTGCTCCAGGTGCACTAAATATAGAAAATACCTATCGTTATGAGCTAAGAGAAATGTTGTTTGCTCAAGAATTATTTGGGGAAGAAAATTGTAGATCAATAACTGAAGCATATATAATGGCAAGAAAAAAAATAAAAATCGAAGTAAAATCAAATTCTGAAACAAATGTAGATGTAAATATCTATATGTTTACAAAAGAAGATTTTAATAATGCAATTAAAAATGCTTTAAATTCATCAAATTTTAGAGAAACATTAGATAAAGAAATTGATAATTTAAAATATGAAGATAAGCATACACTAAACACAGAAATAACATTTCAAGAATTAAGAAAAATGTGGAAACCACTTTTTATAAAAAAATATTCTGATGACTTAGAAACTATTGTTTTCTATTCAATATTTAATATAAAACCAGAATAAAAAAAAAAGGGCTGTTAACTAAAAGTTAACAGCCCTTTTTTTTAATGTGTATCATATAATTCTTTTAGTTCATCTTCAGATAAATAAACAGGTTTTCCAAGCATATTTGTTATTGCTGAAACCTTACAAAGTGCTTCAAGTGATTCATTTCTATTTGAAGCCTCTTCAATATCTTTTCCAAGTGTAACTCCACCATGATTTGCCAAAAGAAAAGCATTTGAATTATCTACAAATGGAGATATTGACTCAGCAATTCCATTTGTTGAAGGAGAAGCAAAAGGAGCTAATGGAATTTTACCAAAAATCAAAGATGATTCTGCAAGAAGCTCTGATTTTATTCCACCAGAACAACAAGCAGCAACAGTAAAAACTGGATGAGAATGTACAATAGCCTTCACATCTTTTCTCATTTTGTAAATATATAAGTGCATTTTTATTTCACTTGAAGGTTTACGATTTCCCTCTAAAACATTGCCATTTAAATCTGTTTTTACAATATCTTCGGTTACAAGTAAATCCTTTGCCTTTCCAGAAGGAGTTATCAAAATAGTATCATCTGGAAGTCGCATTGTTATATTTCCACTAGTCCCAGGGAAAAATCCCTTTAAAGCCAATCTCTTTGCATAAAAAATAAGAAGATTTTTCATAAATAAATTTTCTATACTCCAGTTCCCATTCCTAAATCATCAGAAGGTACAGCACCTATGAGTTTCTTAAATCCTTCAATATCGGTTACTCTTGCCTCAGCTTCTTCATATGTAATCTTTCCTCTTAAATACAATTCCTTGAAAGAATACTCCATTGTCTGCATTCCTGCTTCTGTTCCAATTTCCATTAATCCTTTTAAAGTATGCATTTTTCCTTCTCTTATAATATTTCTAACAGCAGGAGTTGCAACAAGAATTTCACAAGCAAGAGCCATTCCCTTACCATTAGCCATTGGAATTAACATTTGCGACAAAACACCTTCAAGAACTGATGAAAGTTGGACTCTAATATGACTTTGATTTTCTCCAGGGAATATATCTACAACTCTTGAAATTGTTTCAACAGCTCCATTTGTGTGAAGTGTAGAAAAAACAAGGTGTCCTGTTTCAGCTGCAGTAAGAGTTACTTTAACAGAATCAATGTCTCTCATCTCTCCAACAAGTATTACATCTGGGTCTTGACGAAGTGAAACTCTCAATGCTGAATTAAAACTATTAGTATGCAATCCAACTTCTCTTTGTCTTATAAGTGATTTCTTATTTTTATGTATATATTCAATAGGGTCTTCAATAGTTATTATATGTTTATTATAATGAGTATTTATATAATCAATACAAGCAGCAAGAGTTGTAGTTTTACCACTACCTGTTGCTCCAGTTATCAAAATTAACCCATTTTCTTTATCACATAATTTTGTGATAACTGATGGTAATCCAAGTTTAGATATATTTATAGGTTCATCTGGAATTCTTCTAAAAGCAGCTCCTATTGCATTTCTATCAAAAAAGATGTTAACCCTAAATCTACCAACTCCTGGTGCTTCATAAGCAAGATCTATTTCTTTTTCTGTTATAAATTCTTCCTGTTGGTACTCAGACAAAATAGAAAATAACATTTTTTGTGAAATTTCAGGACTAACAACCCCAAGGGCAGACTGTGGAACCAATTCTCCTCTCATTCTAAGAACAGGTGGAGCATTTCCAGCTATATGTAAATCGGTTGCTCCCTGTTGAACAGTTCTTTTTAAAAGTTCAAGCAAAAGCCTCTGATCTGAAGATGCATTAACAGACATATTATAAAATCCCTCCAAAATTTTAATTTTCAGGCAAATTCCAACTTTTTATATCATCATCACTCTCAATTCCATCTGGACCAAGAGAACTTAAATCAAATCTCAAATAATTAGTATCTTCTTCTTCCTCTTCAGAAAGAGAATCTGAATTTTGTGTATGGTCTTCACCTGGACAAACATATACAAATTCATGTTTCCATGGGTCTACAGGTACTTTATCCATATATCTTTTCCATTTTATTGGTTCAGGGTCTCCAGTAGGCTTTTCTACAAGTGCTTTTAATCCCTGCTCTGTTGAAGGATAAGAACCATTATCAAGTCTATACAATTCAAGAGCTTTCATAATCTCTCTTATTTGTATCACAGCTTGAGTCTTTTTGGCATCTTCTGCCCTACCAACAAAATTTGGAATTATAAGGCTTGCCAAAATAGCCAAAACTGCTACAACAACCATAAGTTCAAGAAAAGTAAAACCTCTTCTTAGAATTAATCCTATTTTTCTTTTTCTAATTTTCAAAATGCCTCCATTTAAATCAAATTAAGTTTTAAATTAAATATTTTTCCATTTCTATCAATTTTAAATACAATTTCACTCTCATTTTTTATTGTACTGTAAGCTGCCATTGCTTCTTCTGGAGTAGTAAGTGCCTTATTATTTATTTTCAACAAAACATCTCCTGGCAACAAACCAACTTTTGAAGACATTAGAGATTCTGGATTAATAGTAGTTATCCTTATTCCATAAGGTATATTATTTTTGCTATAAGGCGAAAGAATTAAATCTTTCATCAATTTATCTGGTGGTTCAAAAAGTGAAGCAAATTCTCTTTTTGAAAGATTAACTTCATTTTTCTTCGAAGGGGTATTTGAATTTTCTTCTTGTGATTCTTCAGGTTCAAGTTCTGCCCCAAAAAGCATTTGTCTCTCAAAAGTTTTCCCCTTTGAATCCACAAAAATTACCCTATCCTCCAATATATTTTTTACTGTAAATTGACCTATTTTATCACCCTCTGAAAGAATATTATCTTCTGGTGAATTTGTCTTAATAATTGCCAATGAATGATATCCATAAATAATAGCCTTAACAGATACTTCATTAATATTTATATTGCTTGCCTCTTCTTTATTTTCTTGATTAGTATTAATGCTTCCAAACCTATTATTTAATGAAGTATTTTTGGATAAATTTTCTACTCCAAGATCGTATCTCATTATATCTGAAATATTATTAATGTATTTATCTGATAAATTAAAATCATCAACTTCTTTTGTTGGTCTATTTTTTATATATAATTCAGATGTAACAGGATAAATAAGCCGATTTTTTTCCCAATTAATAACAATAGAGCTCAAGAAAAAAGCAGTCAATATAGCAGAAACTAAAAGACATAAAAAAGATATATTAGATTTTAAATAATTTGTAATTGATTCGATATTCACAATTTTTAGTTATCACTCATATTTTATTTATTTCTTAATTTTCAACAAAAAAAATAATTACTCCTGTATTTTTAAAATAAAAATTTGCAGGAAAAAATAAATAAATATTGTATAATAAAAAGATTAAATGAGGATGACAATTATGAAATCTGTAACAATATATACAGACGGAGCATGCCTTGGAAATCCAGGTCCAGGCGGATGGTGTTGTATTCTTTCATATCAAAATAATTTCAAAAAATTAAGTGGTGGAACAGAAGAAACAACAAACAATAGAATGGAACTTCAAGCCATTATTGAAGGTTTAAAAGCCCTCAAAGAAAATTGCGAAGTTAAAATTATATCAGATTCCCAATATTCCATAAATCCATTTAATAAGAACTGGTTGCAAAAATGGCAATTATCAAACTGGAAATTATCAAATGGTCAACCCGTAAAAAATAGAGACCTATGGGAAATATTGATAGAAGAAAGCAAAAGACACAAAATATCCTTTGAATACATAAAAGGACATAGTGGTCATAAATATAATGAAGAATGTGATTCCGAAGCACGAAAGCAAGCAGGAATTTTCACTAAAAAATAATGAGAGGAAATTTTCAATGGAAACTGTTGAAAAAAAAGAAAACGAAACAATAAATAATGAAGCTCGTATAAAAGAAGCAGAAGTTTTTTCTGAAACAGGCTCAAAATTTTCACAAATAGGTAAATATTCTGAAGCCTATAACTGTTTTGAGAAAGCCAAAAACATATATGAATCCATAGGTGAAAAGGCAAAAATGGCTCTTGAACTCAGATATATGGGTTTCATAAAAGATACTATGGGAAGTTCTCCAAAAGCTATAGAGCATTATACCGAAAGCAAAAAAATCTTTGAAGAACTCAATGATCAAAAAGAAGCATGTGAAAGTGCCTATAGACTTGCTGCAAGTTTATATCGTGAAAATAGAATAGATGATTCACTTAGTGAATATGAATATGCTTCAAAAGATGAAAATCAAAATTCAAATGTTTTCAATAATTTAGGTTTTCTACTTATCCAAAAAGGTAAACTCGAAGAAGCAGAAGCAAACTTTGTAAAAGCAGAAAAAACTTGTAAACCAAATGATGAAAATATGGGATTGATAAAAAATAATATAGGTGTAATCAACTGCTTAAGAGGTAATTTAGAAAAAGCTGAACCTATATTGGAAGAAGCTACTAAAGATAAAGTAAAAAAGAACGATAGAACAATACAATATATACTTCTTGCAAACAAAGAAGAAAAAGTAGAAGATAGATTCTTCTGTTATGATGATGTTTTAACAGTAGCAGGCATCATTATGAATACAGCAACAGTAAAATCACTTCTTGGAAAACATCAAGAAGCATGCGAATATGCAGCAAGAGCTCTTGAGTTAGACAGTGGAATGTCATATCTATACATTCCTGCAGGTTGGGTATATTTGGCAGCAGGAAACAAAGAAAAAGCAATTTCTCTATTTAAAAATTCTCTTGCTAAGGCAAAAGACAAAGAAAAAATAGAAAAAATGATTCTTGAAATAAATCCTTATGCATTCCAAAAAGTAGAACGCAATGCATTATGTCCTTGTGGTAGTGGAAAAAAATACAAAAAATGCCACGGTAAATAAATAACAACAAAATTGTAAAAAAAAGACTGCTTGTATTTTATATAATATAAGCAGTCTTTTAATTTTTTATGATAAGAACAATTTTCCGACCAAAGGACCAAAAGGCAGTATTTTCAGACTCATCAAAATCAAGAAAATAACAAACTGAACCAATGTTTTACTCTCGGCTTCTTTTATTGCTTCAGGATTAAAAGTTCCCTGTGGATTTGAATATTTTTTGAAATTTGGAATAATTCTATTTACATGTTTACAATATTCCAAATAAGGCTCGCCAAATTCTTTTTTCAAAAATTCTTCTTCATGTGGAATAACCATTCCATAGACACCGAAATAACATAAAAACCAAAGAGCAATAAAGACTATTCTCCAAATTAGAGTTTGTCCGCCACAGGCCATTATAACAAAACCAAGACCTGTTATTCCATTTCCAATATACAATGGATTTCTCACATAAGAAAATGGACCACCAGTAACAAGAAAAGGAGCTTCAACATTATTTTTTCTCGTCGTTATTCCAGCATAACCAACTCCCCAAATTCTTATTAATTCACCAAGTACGGCAAATACAAATCCTATTATAAAAGAAAGTAAAGTTGGCTTACCTGCAATAAAAAGTAAAAGAGCAACTGGAACAAAAAATGCTCCTCTGTGCTTAAAGAAAAAACTTCCCATTATTCTGATATACCTTTCTGAGCTATTTCTATTATTTTTGAGGCGATTTTCACACCTGCTCCTCCTCCACCCATAATTCCAAGAAGATCTTCAGATATTTTTTTACATCTTTCAGGATCATTTAATAGTTCTATGGCAAGAGAAGATAACTGATAAGAGCCTTTATCAACCATCAATTCAGGTGTTAACTCTTTTTCAGCCAGAGCATTTGGAAGCCCTTTAAATTTAACTTTTCCATGAAGTAACATCATAATTGACTTTTTCAAAAAACCTGTAGCAGGAATTAAATTTAATAAAAAGCCAATTCCACCACTTGGAATTTTTGCATTCCAAGTAAATGCAACTATCATTGGCTTACCCAATGAAGCTATTTCAGCTGTATTAGTGCCAGGTATAGTTATGACAAGGTCTGAAATTTTGACAATGTCATATCTATATTCTCTCGAAAGTTTTATTTTTGTATTTCCTGCTGTTATTATTTCACCATTTTTAAGAGTTCCCCAAGTTCCATCTATTATATATTTATTCCTCTGTTTTATAAATTTATTAACATCATCAAAATTTACAAAAGGAGAAAGACAAATAACAAACTCCGTATTTGGAATCTTTTCTTTTATCTCTTCACAGGTTTTCATAAAGACAGGCAAACTCTCTTCAACATGTGGCAACCTACTACCTGGAAAAAATGTTACTATCTTTTTGTCATCAGAGATATTTAATTTTTTTCTCGTCTCTTCAGGTGTCAAAACAGGTTTTACCCCATCTCGCATAAGATCTCCGACAACAGATATATTTTCAGGTTTTATGCCAAGAGATAAAAATCTTTGCCTCAATTTTTCATGTATTGAAAAAATATGTTTAAAACATTTGCCAGTATCTGCTTTTTTCATTGTGTATAAAAAAGCAGGGTATTTTAATTTCTTAGAAATCAAAACAGCATGCCAAGGATCGCCACCAAGAGATATAACAGCCCCATTTTTATAAGGTTTAAAATCACCTACTTTTAGACCAAATGAAAAACGCAAAAAATCCTGTGGAGTAAAAACATTATCGACTGCTTCAAATGTTTCTGCAATCTGTTTTTCTCTACCTGTTGCATAAAAACATGGAACTAACAAAACATTAATCCTCGAATCAGGATCTTGTTTTCTCAATTCGCACACAACAGGATAGACCCAAGCAGAAAGTTCACCTGGACTATTTGTTATTATGAAATAATCAAATTCTTTCTTTTCTCTCTCGTTTGGCATAACTTAAAACTCAACTAAACAATAATATCACTACTTATAATTAATTAATTCATGTAAAATCTTCATTGCATTTTGAAGTTTATCTTCATCAATAATACAAGAAATATTTATAAGCGAATCTACGCTCCTATATATTTTTATATTAGCCTTTTTCAACTGGTTTACAACTTTTGCCATAACACCTGCTGTCCCCTTCATTCCTGCACCAATACAAGAAATTTTTGCAACATTATCTCTTTCAAAAAACCTCATACCAGTATCAATAAGATGTTGTCTTACAGCTTCAGTATCTGAAGAGTTTACAGCAAAATATACTTTTTTTCCACAAATATTTATAAGATCGAGGCTTATATGTTTTTCAGCAAGTGATTTAAAAAGCCCTCTCTGTCTTTTTGGATAATTATTTACAAGTGTATAATCAACAAAGAAATCAGTTATATCTTTTCTATGTATAAAACCTGTTACTATTTCTGTATTTTTTGCATTTTTTGAAACTCTTGTTCCCTTATCATCTGAAAAAGTATTTTTAACAAGAATATCAACATCATATCTTTCTGCAATTTCGACACTTGGAGTATGTAAAACTTTTGCTCCTTCGCTTGCCATTTCCCCCATTTCAACAAAATTGAGTTCATCAATTTTGTTGGTCTCACTATATATTTTAGGGTCTGCAGTCATCACACCGTCAACATCTGTATAAATTTCCACACAATCAGCTTTTAATGCAACTCCAAGAGCTGTTGCAGTTGTATCACTTCCACCTCTTCCCAAGGTAGAAACAATCCCAAATTCGGTAATTCCCTGAAAACCAGCAACAACCACAACATCATTATTTTCAAAAGCCTTCAATATATTTTCAGTACCAACAGATTTTATTTTTGCATTAAATGTCTTATTTTCTGTTATTATTGGAACATCTGCCCCTGAAAAAATTTCAACTTTTAATTTATTATCTCTAAGCATAGAAGCAACAGAAAGGCAAGAATAAAATTCACCTGTAGAAGTTAGAAGAGCTTTTTCAGTATCAGAAGCATTTGGAAGTTCTTTTTTCAAATTGTCGATAAGTGTATCTGTTGAAAAAATATCTCCCTTTCTCCCCATTGCAGAAACAACAGCAACAACTTTAAAATCAGATTCAACAGAAGATTTTATCAAATCAACTGCCTTTTTTCTTGCTTCAAAAGAAGAAAGAGAAGTTCCGCCAAATTTTTTTACAATTATCTTTTTCATTTTCAACCTTTTTTTAGAAGTTGTATCACATAAATTATAGATTAACTTATATTAAATACGAAAA
>CADAWZ010000045.1 GCA_902791745.1 uncultured bacterium | reverse complement strand
CCCCAATCCCCAATCCCCAATCCCCAATCCCCAATCCCCAATATTTATAAAAATTTTTTTAATATTTTAATTATAAATCATATTTTAAATTAATATATTTTTACTGACCTTAAAATTTTTGTAAAAAAATGAAACAAAAAATTCCTCATTATAAAAATTTATATTGTCCAAGAGGATCTTTATTACTTCAAGAATCATCAAAATTATCAAAATATAATTTAACCAACCCCGATTTTAATAAATATTCAACAAAATCAAAAATGATTTTCAAAAAAGAAAAACCAAAAATAAAAGAAAGTATATTTAACTTATTACGTAACACTAAAAAAGCCCAAATAAGAAAAGAACATAAACTAGTAAACAAAAATAATAAAACAATAAATAATTACATTTCAATATTAAATGATGCTCATATTGATGAAGGAATTGTCCTTAATAAATATTTCGCATATCTTAAAAGATATAATGTAGAATATGAGAAATCTCGACAAATAAAATTAAAACAAATATTAATTCCTATAAAAACTCAAGAAAAGGTGATAAGAAATATGAAAAAAAATATGAAGTTTTTTAAAAGTATATCAAATCATATGATAATGAAATACATGATAGATAACAAAGAAAAATTTAATCAATATATGAACGAAATTTCCTCATATAAAACAAGAAATTCTTTATCAATTAATAATCATAGAAAAACAATTTCCACAGAAAAAAATATTTCTATATCTAAATTTAGCAACAATAATAATAATAAAAATGCCTTAAAGACTTATTCTAATTATGATGAGAATTTGAGATATATAAATTCTTATATGAATACTGATAAAAATTTAAATGGGAACACCATTTCAAATTTGAAATTAAAAATAGGAGATACTTTATCCTCGTATTCAATGAAAAAAAATAGCAAAATAAAAAATAAAAGAAAATCTTCTGCTATGATTAAGTCTAAAAAAGAAACAGTTAAAGTTAATAATAAATATTTTACTCCATTCAAGAATAGAAAAGTCTTTTTAAATATAGGTGAGAGAAAAAAATGGCATACATAGTTTGTATTGATGGAAATATTGCCGCTGGCAAAACAACAGTATTAAGCGAGATAGAGAAGAAAGGATATAAAGTTTTTTATGAACCTTTTTCAGATAATCCTTGGCTCCCTCTCTATTACAAAGATCCAAAAAAATACGCTTTAAATACTCAACTTTGGTTTTTATCAGAGCGTTTTAGACAATATAAAAATGCAGATTTCAGCACTCGTGGAATAGTATTTATAGAAAGATCTATGTACACAGATAGATTCATATTTGTCGAATTGATCAGACAAATGGGAAATTTAGATGATTTAGAAGTTGACACTTATAGACATCATTTTGAAATTTACAAAAATCCTCTTCCAGATTTAGCAATAACTCTTTCTGTAGAGCCAAAAGAATGTCTTTCAAGACTAAAAGCAAGAAGTCGTGATATGGAAGCAGGAGTGCCTCTCGATTATTTAGAGCAACTCGATTTAGTATATGCTAAAAACTATCCAAGACTTGGTGTAAAATCAATAATGGAATGTTATCCTTACGGTCCAGAAGAAATTGCAAGGATAATTATTGAAATTGCCGAAAAAGAATATAAGGAATATAACGCTTAAATAGGGAGAAAAATTTATGGCAAAAAAAATTCTTATTTCATATTTTTCATGTAGTAATGTCACAAAAAAATTGGCAAAGTTGATTTCTGAAGTTACAAAAGGTGATTTATTTGAAATAAAGCCAGCTATACCATATACCAATGCAGATTTGGATTGGACAAATAGGGATTCTCGTAGTAGTATTGAAATGAAAGACCATTCTTCGAGACCTGAAATTGAAGAAAAACTTTCAAACATGACTGAATATGATGTTATTTTTGTCGGTTTTCCAATTTGGTGGTATATAGCTCCTACAATTATAAATACATTTCTTGAAAGTTATGATTTCTCAGGAAAAACGATTGTTCCATTCTGCACATCAGGTGGAAGCGGAGTAGGTCAAACAGATGAAAAATTACATGTTTCATGTCCAAATTCCGTAAATTGGAAACCTGCAAAACTTTTAAATAGAGCAACTAAATCAGACATAGAAAAATGGATTGAGAATTTAGCAATATAGAAATTATTAAACTCCTTTTCAAAATTGAAAAGGAGTTTTTTTATCAATACTCCAAAAGCAAAATTTGTAATATTTTTTACAAAAATGTTACAAAAAAAACTTCACATAGAATAGATTTTAATGTAAAATAGACAATAGATTAAAATCACATAAAGAGGTTTTTACATAATGTTAATACAACCTTCATTTTATGCCAATCAAAATATGCCCACAAATACAGGGGCTACTTCATCAAATATAAGACACAGTCAAATTCAAGAACAACAAGAACAGCCTCAACAATCTTCAGATTCAATATCTCTTTCCTCTTCAAAAGAGCCTGAATATGTAGAGGGTGAATTGCTTGTTAAATTTAAGGGTGCTGCTCCAAAGAAAATGCAGTTTAAATCTGGTGTTGGTGCAGAAATCATTAAAAAATTTGATATACCTTCAACATCAAGAGATGGTAAGGATGGAGAGCTTTGCCATCTAAAATTGACAGGAGTATCAGTTAAAGATGCCTTGTCTATTGTACAAAACAACTCAAATATAGAGTATGCAGAACCAAACTATATAATCAGAGTGCCTGAAGACCAAATGGTCAGAGATTCAGGAGCAACAGCTGAATTGCCAGAAAATACTAAAGGAACAGTACCAAATGATTTAAAAAATGAGCTTTGGGGATTAAAAAATGAAGGTCAAACAGGTGGAACACCAGGTGTTGACATAAATGCAGAAATGGCTTGGAACATCACAACTGGTTCAAAAACAGCTGGTCCACTAATTGCAGTTATAGACACTGGTGTTGACATCAACCATCAAGATTTAATAAACAATATCTACACAAATCCTGGTGAAATTCCTAACAATGGAATTGATGATGACGGTAATGGATATATAGATGATGTCCATGGTTACAATTTCAATGGACATAATGCAGACCCAATGGACAATCACAGCCATGGAACTCACTGTGCAGGAACAATAGGAGCAGAAGGTAACAATGGAATAGGTATTACAGGCGTAAATTGGGATGCACAAATTCTTCCAATCAAGTTTATGGATAGAAGTGGCGGTAGCACTGCCGATGCAATCGAAGCTGTAATCTATGCAACCAAGATGGGAGCAAAAGTTTGTTCTAACTCTTGGGGAGGTGGCGGATATTCTCAGGCTCTCCATGATGCAATAGCAGCATATCCAGGATTATTTATAGCAGCTGCAGGTAATGAGCATGCTAATAATGACATTGGTCCACACTATCCATCAAATTATGATCTTCCAAATGTCATTTCTGTAGCTTCAACAGATAAAAATGACAATCTCTCAACATTTAGCAACTATGGAAAAGAAACTGTAGACATAGCAGCTCCTGGTACACAGATATATTCAACAATACCATATAACCAATATCAAATGAAGAGTGGAACATCAATGGCAACTCCTCATGTTTCAGGTGTAGCTGCTCTTATCATGACAAAATATCCTGAACTCTCTGCAGCTGAAGTAAAAGAATGTATCCTCAAAGGTGGAGATGATGTCGAAGCTCTCAAAGATAAAGTTGTAACAGGCAAGAGATTAAATGCCTATAATTCACTCCAACTTGCAGAAGAAATGGCACAAAAGCATAGAGTACAAAATAATTAATAGGTCATGGTCTAAAAATTATAATTTACATAAAAAAAAAGAGGCTTCTAAAATTTTAGAAGTCTCTTTTTTTTAGTTTTTAAGAAAAATAACTGCCGTAATCGTCACCTGAATCACTATCGCCATAATTGCCATATCCACCTGATTTTTGACCTTGAGCTTTTGGATTTTGTCTTTTTAACATAGAACCTTTTGGAATTAGTTTTCTTTTCTCTTTAGGTTTTTCTTCTGTAGCTTCTGGCTGTTTAGCAATTTTATTGACTCCAATTTTACCTATTTCCCATTTTAAACGCTGTATTTTCTCAAAATGTGGACAACGCTGTTCTGTACATTGTTCTTCCTGTATATCTTTTGTTCCAAGCAATTTACAATACCATTTAGTAGGTAAATCTTCTTCAATAGACATAGGAAGAAAGAAACGACATCTTGTCTCTTTTACCCCCATATCTGGAACATTACACTGTTCACATATATATCTATCATTTGTTACTTCAAACCCTGGAATATAAGCAGTACATAGCTTTACATCAGTTATCTTGCCCTCTTTCATTATACGAGCTGGTTTAACGAAAGGACAAGTTGTTTTAGAAGCCTTTAACGAACCTTTAAATTTATGTTCTTTACTTTTATCTTCCAATTTTAATCTAATCTCCTTTCAATTTTTAATTACCCTTATTTCTTCTAAGTCTTAAAAATGGAGGCAAATCATCATCATCAGGAGTATTATATGAACTGCTTGATTGAGATAAAGAAGGCAAAGTCTTCTTATTTGTGTTTGTTGTGTCCATTGAATCTCTATAACTCTGAGAGAATATAGAAGGAGCTTGTTGATAGTCATTATAAACAATTGAATCAGAAGAATAATCATCTTCATTTGAATCAAGTTGCTGTGAATCGCCTTCACCCATAAGACCAGTAGCTATAACAGTGATTGCCATTGCCCCATCTTGTATTGTCTCATCTATGACAGAACCAAATACTATTCTTGCATCTGGATCAGCAGCATTTACAATTATGTCTGCTGCTGTTTTTACTTCCATCAATGTCATATTTGAATCACCTGTAATGTTGAACAAAATAGATTTCGAACCATCAATAGAAGTTTCAAGGAGTGGACTATAAATTGCATCTTGTGCTGCTAAAACAGCTCTTTCAGGACCAGTTCCAAAACCTATACCGACTTGAGAAGAACCACCCTTTTGTAATATTGACTGTACATCTGCAAAATCAACATTAATTATACCAGTTCCACTCAAAATATCAGAAATGCCTCTAACTCCATATCTCAATATATCATCTACTTTTTTAAATGCCTCTAAAAAAGTAATATCTTTATTTGTTCCAAGTAACTTATCATTAGGTATTGATATAATAGTATCAACTTTATCAGCAAGTTCAGCAATACCTGCTTTTGCTATATTCATCATTTTCATGCCTTCAAAACCAAAAGGTTTTGTTACTATTGCAACTGTTAAAGCTCCAGTCTTCTTTGCAATATCTGCAACAAGTGGAGCAGCACCAGTACCAGTACCTCTACCCATTCCAGCAGCAATAAAGACAAGGTCTGCACCTGTTATGCATTTCTCAATTTCATCTACATTTTGTTCTGCAGCTCTTCTGCCAACTTCTGGTATAGAACCTGCTCCTCTTCTTTTTGTAACTTTTTCACCCAAAACTATTTTAACGGGAGCATTGCTTTCTCTAAGAGCTTGACAATCAGTGTTCATAGCAATAAAGTCTATGTTGGCAGGGGAATCCTCCATCATTCTCTCTATTGCATTACAACCAGCTCCGCCAATTCCAATAACCTTTATTTTTGCGACTCTTGGCTTAAATTGAACAACATTTTTAGAAACATCTGCCTTTTGTTGTTGTGCAGAAGATGATTTTTGAGAAGTTTTTAAACTTTTTCTCGGTTGTACAGGCTGTTCTTCAATCTGCATTTGTTGAAAATTTTGCATTTGATTAATTTGATCTATATCAGGAAGAGTCTCTTCTACTTCTTCTGAAGAAGTTCTCATTAAATCTTCAATAGGAGCCTGTCTCATATCATCTCTTCCAGACAAACCAGCTTTTACCATATTTGCAAGAAAAGAACCACCTTTAGAGGTTGTGTTGTCATTCATAAAAAATCCTCCTGTACTTACAGAAAGTAGCACACTAATTTTATCTTTTTTACTAATTCTTTATTATTAACCATTTATTTATTTTTTTATTAATTTTATTTTTCCTCTTATTATATATTAAATTTATTTTACAATCTGAAGGAATTTTACTAAAAAAAATACAATATTGAAAATTGAAGAAAAGGGGATATTATCATGTTTAGCAAAATTAAAGTTTTTTTAATCATTCAATTATCATTATTTATTTTATTCACAAGCATATCAAAAGCAGATGAATTAAGTACAGTAGAAATAAACTGTTTTGGTCAAAAATTTAAAGAACCTGCAACAATTTCAGATTCAGGTAAATTATATATATCAATAAATTTACAAGTATTCAAAACCATTTGTAAAAATACATATACAGAATTGCGATCTTTTTCAAAAAAAGAATTTAAACTTTCACGAAATGACAGCATTGCAGTAATAGAAAATGACATTTCAGACGAAACTTTTATAAGTGCTTATGATCTTGCAGAAGCATGTTCTTGTTTTTATTCTTTTGAACCAGAATCAGAAAAATGTATAATAGCCCCCCAACTATCATCTATTGAAATAAAAGAAAATGAAGTTATCATAAAATCAGGCGGAAATATATCTAAATCCGATATAAAAACCAAAAGAAGCGTCCTTACAAATGTAATTACTCTTAAAAATACTTATTCACCAAACAATATAAAAATAATCAAAGACGACAATATACCAGATACAATAAATGTATCTTCAAAAAATGTAGATAACGACATTATAACAGAAATAAGGATAGACAGCACACAAAATGTAGTATTAAAGAAAAACGAACGCCCAAATGAAAATTCAATTTTCATAGTAGCAGAAAGAACTGGAAATGCTAAAATAACAAGTCGCAATAATCCTGTCATTAAAGAAAATAAACAAGATACACCTAATAAAGATAACAAAAAAGATAACAAAAAAGATAACAAAAACAATTACACTCCTAAAAATAACGATGACGATGATTTAATAAGCAAAGACAAAGAAAAAATAGAACAGACAACTCAAGATGATAGAGATAAAACAAAAAATCCTTATTATACTTCATCAATAAGAGTTGCAACTATACCTATTCCTAAGACGACAGAAGGAAGAAGAAAAGCAATAAGTCTCCAAAAAGAACAGGCAGATGAAGCAATAAAAATATCAATGCACAATCAAATAAGTCTTGATTCTTTGGATATAGACACATTTCCAGATAGACTTGAACTAAAAATAAATACTTCTGATGCTTTTAGTTATAAATGGCTAAGAATGAAAATTCCTGATAACAGATTTATAATAGATATTCAAGCATGTAAAATGAATTTAAAACAAAAAGAATATCCATTAATAAGCACAATAGCTGACAAAGTTAGATCAGCTCAATTTGAACCTGGTCCAGATGGTGCTTCAAGAATTGTTGTTGATTTAAAAAAGCCTTCAAGATTTGATATAGTAAAAAACAGTAATACAAGTGTAACATTTAAATTTTACTCAACAGAATTATCACCTTCTATGCTTGTTATGTCAGGCTATGGATACACTGATAAAAAAGCTATACAATACGATCCAGACGGCGTAAATATCTGTATAGATCCAGGACATGGTGGCGGTGATTTTGGTGCTGTAAACAATAGAGTCGATCTTGCAGAAAAAAATTTAACTCTCTCTATTTCTCTAAAAGTTGCAGACCTTTTAAGAAAAAAAGGATTTAATGTAATAATGACAAGAGAAACCGATAAAGATGTTTCTTACAAAGGCTCTCCAGATAATGAAGAACTTGGAGCAAGAGTAAATGCAGGTAAAAATGCAGATGTCTTTGTAAGTATTCACATAAATGCAGCAGTAAACACAAAAGCAAATGGCATCTCTACCCACTGGTACAAAGCCGTAGATAAAGAACTTGCCAAAAACATACAATTTGCACTTATAGGAAAGACAGGAAGAACAGACAGAGGAATTTCACAGGATAATTTCTTTGTTGTTGCAAAATCAAAAATGCCTGCAGTTCTTCTTGAACTCGGATTTATCAGTAATGACGACGAAGCAAAATTATTAAATGAAAATTTCTATCAACAAAAAATAGCAGAAGCAATAGTTGATGGAATAGATGTTTATGTTGGTCAAAATATGAAAAACAAAATAAAAATCAAAAAATGAAAGAAATAACGATTGTTTTTCCATTTAAGACAAAATCAATTTCTGTAACAGGAAACAAATGTTCTTTTAATTGTTCGCATTGTGGAAGAAAATATCTTCACTCGATGGAATCAATAACAGACACAATAAAACTTGGAAAAAGAGATTTTACATCTGTTTTGATAAGTGGAGGCATGAATAAAAATGGATATGTTCCACTTGATGAACATGAAGATAAAATAAAAAAAATCAAAGAACTCGGACTAAAAATAAACATTCACACAGGAATAATGCCAAAGGATAAACTCTTAAAAGTCTGTCCTTTGGCAGATAAGATTTCTTTCGATTTCACATCTGATAAAGAGACAATATCAAAAGTATATCATTCAAATTTCACAGCAAAAGACTATATAACAACTTTTGAAAATATAAGAGAAATAAAAGAACCAGAAGTTCATGTAACATTGGGATTGCTTGAAGGTAAAATAAAAGGTGAATACAATTCTATAGACATTTTGTCAAAATATAATTTAAAAAACCTTATATTTTTAGTTTTCATTCCAACAAAAGGGACATTATTTGAAAAATGTTCTCCTCCCTCACTCGATGAAATAGATGTTTTTTTTAATTATGCAAGAAAAAAAATGCCAAATACAGATTTTATTTTAGGCTGTATGCATCCACGAGGTAAATATATTTCATCACTTGAAGACATCTGTGTAAAATACGAATTTAAAAAAATAACTATGCCATCTTCAAATTTTGAAAACAAAATGAAAAAATTAAATATAACTGTAAAAAAAGAAGAGGAGTGCTGTATAATTTGAAAATAGGGGTATCTTATGGAACTGCAACATTAATGGGATTCAATAATTCAAAATGTGATTGCTTTCCAACAACAGCATATTTAATAACAGGCAAAAAATGCCAAAATTCATGTGCATTTTGTTCAAGAGGTAGTGGAAAAGCCGAGACAAAACTTTCAAGAATATCTTGGCCAGAATACGAATTTAACGAAATCTCAGATAGAATAAAATCATTATATAAAGAACATAAATTAAAAAGAGTTTGTTTTCAAACAGTTTGTGAAAAAGATACTGTAAACAATCTCAAAGAACTTATAAAAGAAATAAAATCAAAATCACCAATACAAGTGAGTTGTTCAATAGGAACGATTTCAATAAATGATTTACAAGAAATTTTTGATTCAGGAGCAGATAGAATATCTATTCCAATGGACTGTGTTTCTGAAACTCTTTTTGAAAAAATAAAGAAAAAATCTTTTAAAAAACATATTGAATTTTTGGAAAAGGCTGGAAACACATTTAAAGGAAAAATAACAACTCATCTAATTGTCGGACTTGGTGAAAATGACGAAGAAATTTTTGATTTTCTCCTAAAAATGAAAAAATGTGAAATAGAAGTTGGATTATTTGCATTTACCCCTATTCCACATTCTGAAATGGCACATTATAAATCTCCTGATTTGAAAAGATACAGAAAAATACAACTTGTCCATTGGTTGATAAAAAATGGTTATAGTAATATTTTAGATATAAAAGAAGGAAAAATTTCACAAATTAAAAATAACATATATAATATTTTAGAAAAAACAAAAGATAAAACAGAAATTTTTATGACAACAGGTTGTAAAGAATGTAACAGACCTTATTATAATGAAAGACCTGGACAAATTCCATATAATTATCCTTATAAGCCTACTGAAGAAGAGATTCAAAAAGCTATAGAAGAGGCTTTGTCATAAAAGTAAAATATGTCTAAAACTGGAGAAGAAAGACATGCAGACAGATCTAAACAACATTTATAAATTTTTGACAGAAAATTCAACAAAAATTGCAGAAGATGTTACAAACTTTAATTTTAGAGAAGTAAAAAATTATCAGAATAGTAAAATCACATCTGATGATTCTGTAAATGACACAAAAAAATTCATTGATTATATTGCAGAATGTATCAAAATTTTAGATCTCGATACAGAGGCAATGAAAGAATATTTTGATTTTATAGAAAGTGTTGCAGACAAGAGAGTTAAATCAAATATAAACGCAATGGATTTATTGGAAGCCATTATACAAACAAGAACTGTAGTTTGGGAATGGATTGAGACAAAAGCTCCTGCAATCTCAAATCCAAAGGCATTTTTCTTGATAGAAAAAAGAATAAATACAATGATAGATAAATTTTCAATAGATGTTACAAAGAAATTCCTCGACAAACAAAATCTATTGATAAAAGAGCAGGAAAATTCATTGAAAATTTGGGAAGAAGTTGTCAGAAGAACTTCACATCTCGATCTCAAGATTCCATGCACAGGTGAATTTGTTTTGATAGCAAGAGCTCAGGCTGAAGCAATAGCTTCAAGACTCAGTATGACATCAGAAGAAATTCAAGATTTTGTTCTTGTCATAGGAGAAGCATGCGACAATGCAATAGAACATGGAGTTTCTGAAAAAGGCGTTGACATCAGATATGTAATAATGCCAAATGAAATAGTTGTCAAAATAACTGACTATGGAAAAGGATTTGATCCTACAGGAAAAGGTGAAGAAATTCCAGATTTATTCTCCGAAAGAGGAAGAGGAATATTCTTGATGAAGACTCTTTCAACATCTGTAAATATCGACAGCAAAATAGGAGATGGAACAACTGTTACAATTCACAAACAGAGAAATAATGCTCCAATTTTGCAACCAATTTGTTGCAACTAAAACTATATAACAAACGATACAAAAAGTGGGCTGTTATAATAACAGCCCACTTTTTTATTTTAGAAAATTATTTAGCAAAAAAATCTGCAATTTCTGTCATTTTTTCACTCTGTTTTACATGGAATGGACATCTTTTATTGCAATGACCACATTTTATACAATCAGAAGCTTTCTTATCAAGTGTTTTATAATGTTCAACAGCCAAAGAATCTCCAACTTTTGCCAAATCATAATATTTGTTTATAAGTCCAATGTCTAATCCTGCAGGACAAGGCTTACAGTGATTACAATAAACACATTTTCCCTCTGCCTCTATAGGTGCAAATGTTCCTATTATTGAATAATCAAGTTCTTCATCTGTTTTATCATAATATGCCAAAAGTTTTTCCAAATCATTCATATCTTTTACACCTGGCAAAACTGTCAAAATTCCAGGTTTGTCAAGAATATATTTCAAGCATTGATATATAGTTAAGGCTTTTTTAAATGGAGATGTTGAAGAATTGAGAAGTTGACCACCTGAGAAAGGCTTCATAACAGAAATACCTATCCCCTCTTTCTCACAACGCTTAAATATTGCATTACGCTCATCAACACCGCCTTTTGCATAATCTCCCTTTTGATAGTCATAGGCAATATTTACAGAAAACATCAAAACATCAACTAAACCTGTATCCAAAATGGTCTGTATGACTGAAGGAGTATGAGAGGAAAGACCGATATGTTTGACAACTCCACTTTCTTTTAATTCCAAAATATAATTTAAGATTCCATTTTCTTGATATTTTTTCCAATCGGAATGTTCATCTTGACAATGGATAAATCCATAATCAATATAATCTGTGTGAAGTTCATTTAATTGTTTATCAATAGATTTTTTGACTGTATCAAGATTTAATGTCCAACCATAAGTACCTCTTGAATAATCAGCTCCAAAGTGAATCTGATAAAAAATATTATTGCGAACATCTTTAAATGCTTCTCCATACATTGGAAAACTTGAGCCATCCCCTGCTGCCAAATCATAATAATTTATGCCATTTTCATAAGCTCTTCTAAGAACTTTGACAGCATTTTCCATTCCTGCTTCATAAATATATGCAGAACCAAAACCAATTTCACTTATTTTATCGCCTGTTCTTTTGTGAATTCTGTATTTCATAATTTCTCCCTCCCATTTACCCAAGTTTAGCAGTTACAACTTCAAGCATATCTCTAATTTTAATATGTTGAGGACAGGCTTCTTCACATTGACCACATTTTATACATTCTGATGCTTTCTTTCTTCCGTGCATTCCAACAAGCCAACCTTCTTGCTCTTTTGCAACCTTTAAATCATTGTACAATGTCAAATAATTTAATGCAGTGAAAGAACCTGAAATTCCGATCTCCATTGGACATACTTTTGCACAATAATTGCAAGTTGTACAAGGAATAATAGGAATCTTTTTGAGTTCTTCCTGAGCTTTTTCAATAACTTTTGATTGTTCCTCAGAAAGACCAGTAAAATCCTTCATAAATGAGAGGTTATCTTTCATCTGCTCAATATTACTCATACCAGATAAAACAACCATAACACCTTCAAGATTTGCCGAAAATCTTATAGCCCAAGAAGCACAAGAAGAATTTGGTTCTGCATCTTTTAGAACATTTTCAACAGATTTTGGAGGCTTTGCCAAAAGTCCACCTTTTACAGGTTCCATTACAATAACAGGCTTTCCGTATTTTTGAGCCATTTCATATACTTTTCTTGATTGTATGGCTGGATTATCCCAGTCTGCATAATTTATCTGAAGTTGTACAAATTCTGCTTCAGGGTGAGCTTTCAAAATCTCTTCGAGTTCTTCAGGTGTTGAATGGAAAGAAAAACCAACATGTTTTATAAGTCCTTCTTTCTTCTTTTCAAGTACAAAATTCCACATATCAAAATCATCAAAATAATGAGTTCTTCCTTCTCCCAAATTGTGAAGAAGATAAAAATCAAAATAACCTGCACCTGTCTGCTTTAGTGAAGTTTCAAATTGTCGTATTGCGTCTTCCCTATTTTTGCAAGCAATCCAAGCAGCATTTTTTGTCGCAAGTTTAAATTTTTCTCTTGGATATCTTTCAATCAAAGCCTGTCTAATAGCATCTTCACTACCAGGATATGCCCAAGCTGTATCAAAATATGTAAATCCAGCCTCTAAAAACATATCAACCATTTTTTTGGTCTGTTCTACATCAATTTTTTCTATTCCCTCAATCTTAGGAAGTCGCATTAAACCAAATCCAAATTTCTTTATATCTTCACCAAAAAATCCCATAAAGCCCCTCCCTTTTTCCTGTAATAATTATTTCTTTAATTTAGACAAAAATTTTTCCTGCTTAAAGTAACTACAGGGTTGAAAATAAATTGTGTTAGGTGATTTGCAAACAGCAATTTTGGCAGGAGGAGCTCTCGAAGCTCGGCGAGTTGTGAAATTTCATTTTTATATTTTTTCTTGCATTTTATTTTATAACCTGCTAAAATAAAAATATAAAAATTGGAGGTTTTGCTATTATGGCTACTTTTAAAATCACTATAGACGACCATATAAAAAAAGAAGCAGACAAATTATTTTTTAGTCTTGGTTTAGATACAGATACAGCTATAAGAATTTTTCTAAAAGCCTCTATTGAAAATGAAGGAATCCCATTTCCTGTGAAACATAAATATTCACAAAATTTTATGGAAGCAATAAATGATTGCCAAGAAATGAAAAATTTAAATGGACCATTTAACTCTGCAGAAGAAGCTGTAGCCTCTATGTTGGAGGATTAGATGTATCAAATTTTTTATACAAATCGCATGAAAAAAGATCTAAAGCGTGCAAAAAAGCGTGGCAAAGATATTTCAAAGTTAATTGAAATTCTCAATTTATTGAAAACAGGGAAAAAAATTCCACAAAAATTTTGTGATCATCAACTTTCAGGTAATTTGAAAGAATTTAGAGAATGTCATATTGAGCCTGATTGGCTATTAATTTATCAAATCAAAAAAGATAAACTTATTTTAGTTGCTGTTGCAACTGGCACACATTCTGATCTTCTCGATTTTTAATATTTAATCGTTAATATAATAAAACAGCCTGTGAAAATTTCAGAGGCTGTTTTTATTATTCTGCTATTGTTTTATTTTATGACAGTAATTTTGGCAGGAGGAGAGCTCGAAGCTCGAAAAGTTTTAATATATCTATTTTATGGAAAATAATAAATTAACGCCTTGTGCTATTT
>CADAWZ010000044.1 GCA_902791745.1 uncultured bacterium | reverse complement strand
TTTACTTTTTCAAAATCATGTGTACATATTATAGCTTCTGCTTCTCTTGGAATTGCATTGTGTTTATTTCCACCAATTATAGAAGAAATTTTAAACTTGACATCTTCAACTTTTCTTAAATTAAATAAAAATCTTGCAATGAGTTTTAGAGCATTTGCTCTTCCCTCATTTATCTCCATACCTGAATGACCGCCTTTAAGACCTTTAACAGTAATCTTAACTCCGCCATTTTCACAAGTTTTGCAATCTTCTTTCCATTCTGGAATAAATTCAAGAAATGTATCAATTCCGCCAGCACATCCAATAAACATTATATCTTCATCTTCAGAATCGAGATTCAAAAGATATTTACCTTTTAAAAGACCTGGTTCTAAATTCTTGGCACCTGTCATTCCTGTCTCCTCATCAACAGTGAAGAAACATTCAAGAGCTGGATGTTCGATAGAATCATCTTCAAGAACTGCAAGACCAGCACAGACACCAGCACCATTATCTGAGCCAAGTGTTGTACCATTTGCTCTTATAATATTGCCTTCTCTAACCAATTCAAGAGGCTGTGTCATAAAATCAAATTCTTTGTTCCCTACCTTCTCACATACCATATCCATGTGTCCCTGAAGAATGACGCCTGGTACATTTTCATAACCTTTTGAAGCAGGTTTGCGAATAATAACATTTCCGATTTTGTCAACAGTATAATCAAGAGATTTTGATTTTGCAAAATTGACCAAATATTCTCTTATTTTTTCTTCATGCTTTGAAGGTCTTGGAACTTGTGTAATCTCAAAAAAATGTTTCCAAAATAGCTCTGGTTTTAGTCCATAAACTGGGCTTTTTTCAAAATCACATGTCATCGATTTTAAGTCCTTTCTTATTATTACTGTCTAAAATCATTTATTAAAAAGCAATATATATTTATTAAAAATATTTTGTGCCAGAGTTTTTAATACCTTACCTCACAAGGAGGGAGCCGTTCACAATCTACAACCTGTAAATTATTATTTACTTAAAAATTGAATCGATCGACTATATTTAGAATGGTTTAGGCGATCTACTTAATAAATTACTAAATAAAAATTAAGTGGTTGAGATTGCCACGGTCGCACAGCTCCCTCGCAATGACATAGCTTTTAAATAGAGGCGCTATTGGGGTTTATTAATTAAGTAGCACAACGAGTTAAAATTGAATAAATTGTCGCAAAAATTAAACCTACAAATATTTTAGACAGCTTTTTCACGCTTTATTTGCCAAGGCGTTCTTTTTCACAATGAACCCAGAAATCCATAATGCCTCTGTAATGTGCATATTTTGCAGGTCTTTCTGATTCGATTCTGAAGAAGCGTTTTACATCTTCTTGAAGTATTGAATCAAATTCTTCTGAAGCAAAGAATTCAAGAGCTTTTTCATCAAAATCAGCAAGGCTCTTAGCACAGAATTTTTCAAATTCGTTGGTGTGCCAATATTCATCAGCAATCTTTTCATATTCATCAAGGAACTTATTGTAGTCCCAACCTTCTTCAAGACCTTTTTCTCTTGCTGCATAGAATTTTGGCCAATTATCCATAAAGTTATAACCATTCTTTCTGCCAACAACAGCACAGTAGATAAGCCATTTTGCCATAGCTTTTACCAAACCTGGGAAGTAGAAGTGAAGTGATGTCAATGAGCTGTCAGGATATGCGTTTATGTAATCAATGATGAATATATCGCCATCGTTTGTTATGAGAGATTCACAAGAATTGTGATCCCAACCATAGAAAGCATTTATAATCTTTGTAAGCTGTCTAATCTCAACTGATTCTTCTGGTGAAAGGAAGTTGAAGTCAACTGCTTGATTTTCATTTCTCAAATAGCGATCATGTGAATATTTTGCTGAGGCATTGTAGTGCATAGGCATAATCTGTGGACCAACACCAACACTTCTACAAAATTCTCTATAATCAACTGCTTTCTGAAGGTTCATTGGTTTGTCTTCTGATTCATCATAAGCCTTTTGCAATTCTTCAAAATTGTTTACCTTTGTAACACCGATCCAACCACCACCATCTTGTGGTTTTAAAAATGCAGGATAACCTACAGCTTCACCAATTTTTTCGAGATCGAAAAATTCGTGGTCTTCAAAAATGAGGTCTTTTTGAAGATTTGATTTAGAACCTTCAAACATCTTTGAATAATCTTTTTGAGGGATTGCCCATGTTGGAGGAACTTTTAAACCAATATTGTTCATCATTCCATATCCAGCATTTTTGTCAATAGCCTTAAAACTGAACATATTGTAAATCAAATGTGTTTTTGGACATAAAATTTCAAAGAAACTGCCTCTATGACGATTCCAGTGAGCTCCTCTGTTCATAATAACACTTGTTTCTGTCCAAGCATTTAGAACATCATAAGGATGACATTTCATTCTCTTTGTAGCAATTTCATACTCTTTGCCATTATAGACTGTACTTGGGCAAGCATGTGCTATAAGTCTTTCCAAAGTAACGAGGAAAGCATAATAGTTAGGATCCATTACTCCTATTACTTTTCTTTCTTTCTCCATTTCAGTAACTCCCTTCAATGTTTTTCTATAAGCATTATTAAAATAGTGCCATTTGAATTTGTGTGAATCCATACAGCAGAAGCAAGTTCAAGAATTATTGAAAATCCCATCCCTAAAGATGATTTTGAAGATTCTCCCTTTTGAATAAGTCGAGGAATGTCTTCAAGGTCTATGCCTTCTCCTCTATCTGAAACAAATATATATGCTGAATCATTGTCATAATATATATTCATATCACCTTTTTGGGCATGTTTTAACACATTTGATACTGCTTCAGAAACCGAAATAATAATATCAAATATTTTGTTTTTATTCCAATTTTTTTTATAAAAAAAATCTTCTACAGTTTTTTTAGCACAAGCCAAATCTTCAACTGTATTTATTTTTATAGATACTTCTGGATTTTTTTTAAATACGATCTCTGGAAATTCATCTTTATCCATAACTAAATACAATTTATCATTAGTCAAAGATAAAAGTAAATCTCTACAATCAATCGAATCTAAAGAGGATTTCAAACACATAAAAAAACCTAAATAAGAGTGCGTGAATTAATATCACTTAAGAAATTTAATAACTTCAAACACTCTAAAATATATAAATTAAAATGAGAACAACATCAATGCAATAGCTTTTGTCCAATATGCCATTGCCTGTTCAAGTTTTCCCTGTTTATAAAATAGAGTACCCAAATTGTGGAATACATGCCAAAATTTAGGATTCAAAGAAACAACCTTATCCCATTCCAAAATTGCAAGTTCAATTTTACCTTCATTCAGATAAACTTCTCCCAAATTGTAGAATGCCTGCCAATGGTTTGGTTTTATTCTTGTAACTTCCTGCCATTCAAGAACAGCTGGTTCAGTTAACATCTTGTCATAATAATAAGTATTTGCTATATTCCAGTGAGCCTGCCAATAATTTTCTTGGAATTGGATTGTTTTTTGCCATTGTGAAACAGCTTCATCAAAATTCTGTAATTGATAATATGAATTTCCAAGGTTATAATGTGCTTTCCAAAAACCATATTTTGTTTTTACAGCTTTTTCCCAACATTCGATAGCTTGTTCCATTTGACCGACGGAATAGTGATAATTACCAAGATTATAATGTGCTTCTGAAAAGTCAGGATTTAACTCAAGGACTTTATGGAACATCTCAACAGCTTTTTCTGTGTTTCCATTTTCCATTTCTCTATTTGCCATATTATATGTAGCAACAGCAAATTGAGGATCGATTTCAAGAGCTTTTTCCCAATATGATTCTGCTTCTTCTTTTCTGCCTTTTTTATTATAGGCATTTCCTAAATTGTAAAGAACTTCGGCAAACTGTGGATTTATTATAAGAGCTTTTTGCCACTCTTCGATAGCTTCGTCAATTTTGCCCTGTTTATATAGTGCATTTCCTAAATTGTAATATGCAGGAGCAAATTTTGGATTTAAAACAGTTACTTTTTTGTATTCTTCAATAGCATGTGGAAGATCGCTATTTCTGTAATAAGCAGAACCCAAATTATAGTGAGCGACGAAGTTGTTAGGATTCAAATCAACAGCTTTTCCATATTCAGTAACAGCATTGTCTAATTTTCCAAGACCATCATAAGCAGTACCTAAATTGTTGTGAGTGAGTGCATTATAAGGGTCTAAAACAGTTGCTTTTTCCCATTCGAGAATAGCAAGGTCAAGTTTTCCCTGTTTATAATAATTGTTACCCAAAACATTATGTAAAGAAGCCTCTGTTGGAGAAATCTTTGTCTTAAAGAAATCATTATTTGTATTTTCTTCCTTTGGAGCAAGAGCTTCTATAAATTCTTTGACATTTTGGAATCTATCTGCTGGGTCTTTTCTCATTGCCTTTAAAATTGCATCTTCAATTTGACGAGGCAATGCTCTATTATACATCGTAGGTGGATCAGGTTCTGCCGTCAAGTGCATTTGTATAAGAGCAGCAGGGTTGTCTGCTATGAAAGGCATTTTACCTGTAACCATTTCATATAGAACAATTCCGAGAGAATAAATATCTGATCTTCTATCGACTTTTTCACCTCTTGCCTGTTCTGGAGAGAAATAATAGAAAGAACCAATAATTTCACCAGGTTTTGTTATTGTATTAGATGCTTCAACCCAAGCAATACCAAAATCAGAGACCTTTACATTTTGTTCCTCTGTAACCATTATATTTGCTGGCTTTACATCTCTGTGAACAATTCCATGTTCATGGGCATATTCAAGAGCTTGAGCTGCGGGAATAAATAATTTTATGGCATCGACATAACTAAAAGAACCATGTTCTTTTAATATTTTATCCATACTTCTTCCTGATATGAACTCAAAAACAATATAATATATACCCTCATGTTCATTTATATCGTAAATTCCTGTTATATTTGGATGATTTAATCTTGCTGAAGCCTGAGCTTCTCTGATAAATCTATCTTTTGCCTCAGAATTCTGAACAAGTTCTTGAGACAAAATCTTAATAGCAACAGGTCTTTCAAGAATAGGATCGTGTCCTTTATAGACAATTCCCATTCCACCTCTTCCAAGTTCTTCAACAATCTGATAGCGACCTATGGTAGCACGTATCTCAGGTTCCATATAAAAACTCCTTCCGCATTGTCAAGACTCTAAAAATTACCAAGCTATCTGAAGCCAGGTTCTACCAACTCTGAATATCTGTCCTTTTGAAAGTCGAGTTTTACCAGACAAACGACTATTGTCAACAAAAGTACCGTTTGTGCTATTTAAATCTTCAAGAACACATTCATTGTCATTTAAAAATATTTTTGCATGATGTCGAGAGATAAATTTATCAAGAGTAAGTGGTAATTCAGAAGAACTATCACGCCCTATAGAAAACGAATTTCTAAAAGAAAAACTTTCGCCATCTGATGGACCACTCAAAACTTCTATATTTACTTTCATAAAAAACTCCAGCTAATAAACACAAATATACTAAGTTATCTTTAAACAGAGAAAATAAAAATTCCTTTCATAATATAATAAAAAGTTCAAAATATATGATTTTAATTTAAAAATAAAGGATAAAATCTTTAAACAAGGAAATTTTTTTATAATATTTATTTTTTTGAGGTTTTTTGATGAATAAGATAAAAACACGGCAAGAAATTGTCGATTACATAAAAAATAACAGAGAAAATAAGACTATTGTTTTTACAAATGGTTGTTTTGATATATTACATATTGGTCATATAAAATTATTGCAATTTGCAAAAAATAGCGGTGATATTTTAGTTTTAGGATTAAATTCTGATTCTTCAATTAAAAGACTAAAAGGAGATAAAAGACCTATTGTATGTCAAGAAGATCGAGCAGAAGTTCTTTCAGCTCTTGATTGTGTTGATTTTATATCTATTTTTGAAGAAGATACGCCTTGTGAATTGATTTCACTTTTGAAACCTGATATTCATGTTAAAGGTGGAGATTATGATGTCGATAAGATACCAGAGGCAAAGATAATTAAGTCTTATGGTGGTAAAATTTTAAAGTTTGAGTTTATTCCAAATCATTCTTCAACAGGAATAATTGAGAAAATACTTAGTGCGTATAAATAATATATAAAGGAATCAACACCCCCTTACCCCCTCAATTTTGAGGGGGCTGGCTTTCGGTGCCTGCCAGCACCTATATTAAGTGGCTACCCTCTAAATCTCCCTTAAAGAGAGACTTTACCAAGACGCCTAATAATTAGTTTAAAAGTGAAAAAATAGACAGAATAAAGATAGAATAAAATAATGAAAAAAGAAATTGTAATTTCAGTAAATAGCCCAGGAGAGATAGCAGGCTGGATGAAGCCTGCTGTCAAAGAAATCAAAAGGCTTTTACCTGATTGTAAAATAACAGTGTTACTTTTAAAAGATGTTTTTGCTTCTGGAAGAGAAAAAAATGTACTTAATCAAGTTCCAGAAATAGATGAAATATCTTCATTTTATAAATTCCTCTCAAGAAAAAATGAAAATGAATTATATTTTCTCCATATTGGCGGTGATTTGGCTTTAACTGGAATTTTGGCTAAAAAGAATAAGACATTTGCTTGGGGATATCAATGGGGAACTAAAGCAAGTGATAGCTCTTATATGGGTTATTTTGTCAAATCCGAAATGGACAAAAAAGTCCTTTTGAAAAGAAATATTCCAAATTACAAAATCCATATTACAGGTGATCTTATCTATGATGCTGTTATGGGTGATATTGAATCAAAGCAACCTGCTCCATATCCTGAAAAAATAAAGACAATAGCCTTTATGTGTGGAAGTCGTATGCTCGAATTAACTTCACTATTGCCTTTTTATTTAAAAGTTGCTCAGATGTTAAAAGCAAAATATCCTGAACTCGATTTTAAAACTGTAATATCCCCATTTATTGATTTAGAAAAATTTATGGATTTAGGTGAGTTACAACCATTTAAAGGTATTGAAGGAGTTAAGGGAACCCTTGATAAAGAAAGACAAATATTGAAATCTTCAGAAGATGAAAATACTTTTATTAGGCTTGTCAGAGGAAATCACCATGAAGAGATGAATTCTTCTGATTTTATTGTTTCCATACCTGGAACTAAGACAGGTGAAGCAAGTTGTCTTGAAAAGCCAATGATTGTTGTAACTCCTCTGAATCGTCCAGATCATATTCCATATTTTGGAATTATTGGTCTTTTGGATTTGATCCCATTTGTTGGAAAATTTATAAAAGGCAAAATTCTTTTGACAATTGCAGATAAATTTGGATTTACTGCTCAACCAAATATTTTGGCTGAAAAAGAAATTGTACCAGAGATGATGGGAATTTTGACTCCTGAACAAGTATATAACAAAATTTTTGAATTGCTCTCTGATGATAAAAAACTTGCTGATATGAGAAAGAATCTTTCAAAAATTTATTCTCCTTTCAGAGATTCTGCAAAAAGGCTTGCAGAAAAATTTGTAGAAAGTGTAAATTGGTGTAGTGATTCTGCTAAAAAACCATTTTTATCTGTTGTTATATGTACACATAATAGAAAAGAGCTTTTAAAAGGAACTTTGGAGAGTTTAAACAATCAAACACTTCCACATTCTGCTTATGAAATTATAGTAGTTGATGACGGAAGCACAGACGGAACAGAAGACCTTGTAAAATCTCTATCATTTGACTATAAATTGAGATATATAAAAAATGAATGGGGCGGTAGAAGTGCTGCAAGAAATACAGGCATAAATGCTACTGAAGGAGAGATATGTGTATTTGTTGATGACGATATTTTGGCAAAAGAAGATTTCTTGGAAAACCATGCAAAAATACACAAGCAATATCCCAATAGCATTGTAAGAGGTCCTATTGTTTTAATAACAGAATACAAAATTCCTGATTATAAAGTAAAACCTTCCGATTTTTCAGGTGCCTTATTCTGTACTTGTAATGCCTCTGCTCCTGTTGGTGCTTTAAAAGATCTCGGTGGATTTGATGAATCTTTCAAAGAATATGGATATGAAGATAATGATATGGGATGGAGATTGTATAGCTATGGTTTAAAACGCAGATTTAATATGAATGCTGTTGTCTATCACTATAAACCACACAAAACAAATCCAACACTTGAAGGAGATATTAAAAATTCCAAAGAAATGGCAAGGTCTGCCATTATGTTTAAAAATAAAAATCGCCATTGGAAAACAAAACTTTCTTCAAGAGCTAATTTTTTTGATATAACAATGTTTAAACTCTTTGGAGGCAATGAAAAAACGGCTGAAGCGAATATCGAAAAATGGAAAAAAGCCTTTGAAGAGAAAAATTATAACTTAATGAGTTCTCTTGAGTCTAAAATCAAGAATTATTATTTTATGTCAGAACTTCTAAACAAGCTAAAAAAATAAAAATCTCGAGGGAGAATAAAATATGAAAGTTACTGTACAAATTTGTTCAATGAATAGAAAAGCTATTCTTGAAAGGGCATTGAGAGCATTATTTGAACAAACTTATGATAAAAACGATTTTGAAATTATCGTTGTTGATGATGGAAGCACAGATGGCACTTCTGATATGGTCAACGAATTAATCAAAGAATCACCTTGTAAGTTGAGGCTTATAACACAGGAGCATGCAGGTCTTGCAACAGGAAGAAATAGAGCAATAAAAATTGCTGAAGGTGATATTGTCATTTTTATTGATGATGATATTATAGCAGTTCCAAATTTCATAGCCGAACATGTCAAATCACATGACAAACATCCAAAATGTGTTGTTATGGGTTGGGTAAATCACACTCCAAATCTTGAAAGAAGAGTTCCTAAATTCTGTATGGCAGATATTTCAACATCTTTCTTTTGGACAAGTAATGTTTCAGTTGAGAGAAAATATCTTATTGAAGCAGGTTTATTTGATGAGGACTTTAAAGAATATGGTTGGGAAGATTTAGAGCTTGGAAGAAGACTAAAAAAGTTGGGATTAAAGAGAATCTTTAATTTTAAAGCTATTGTTTTCCATTACAAAGGTCATTGGAAAAAAGAAGACCTCCCAAGACTAATAAAACAGGCAAAAGCAAAAGCAAGAACCGCAATCATATTTATGGAAAAAGACCCTTCATTTGTTGTAAAACTTTCTACTGCAGTATATCCTCCGAGATTATTTTTAAATAAAGTTATGAATTGGAAAGACAAGGGAATAGCTTTTTGTGAAAAAGTTTTGGCAAAACAGAAAGAAGGAGTTCCATTAAAGGGATTTGCTCTTATGTGTGCTCAAAATCTTGTTTCATTCCACTATTTTGCCGAAATTGAAAAAGAGATGAAAAAGAGTAAACAATAAAATGTCGCTTGATTTAAAAAAGATTCTTGTTATCAGATATGATGCTCTTGGAGATACTCTTGTAACTCTTCCTTTTATCAACGAACTTAAGAATAAGTTTGATGAAGCTAAAATTTCTGTCGTAGTTTCAGAAAGAGGAAAAGAAGCTGTTTCATTTTTATCTTTTTTGAAAAATGTATATGTCCTAAATATGGACGATAAATACGAAAAAAGGAAAATTTTTGAACTTATAAAAAAAGAAAAATTCGATATTTCTTTCAATGTTACAGAGAAAATGATCGGCTATACTCTGCCATTTATGGCAGGCATCAAAAAAAGAGTAGGATTTGATCCAGGATTTACACAACCTATAAAATCTCTTCTGTGTAAATTGCTTTTGACAGATAGAGCAAGTTATAAAAATAATCCAAATAAATCAATAGGACTTCATGAAGTCGAAAGGCAATTTCTTTTGTTTAAAAAACTTGGATTTGATATGTCGCCCAAAGCATATAAAATTCCAATTTCCGAAAAAGATAAAAAGAAAGCTGATTCATTACTTCCTGAAAATAAAAAATATATTGCTGTTCATCTATCAAATAAATGGTTTTCTAATGGTTGGAATATTTACTGGTTTTATGAACTCATAAAAAAATTACGAGATATTTTTCAAGATTTTGAATTTTTCTTTACAGCTGGATCAGCAGAACGAGATATCGCAAAAGATATTAAAAGCCATTTTCAAGATGTCAAAGTTTTTGAAAATCTATCTTTTGGTGAGTGGTCAGCTGTTTTTTCCAAAGCAATTTCTCTACTGACAATGGATACCTCTGCGTCTCACTTATCAGCAGGTCTTGGAATTCCTTCTGTTGTAGTTTTTGAAGATAAATATTTCAAGCATACATCTGAAAGGTGGCACCCTTGGAAAGCTCCTTGCATAATTGTCAAAAGAGAAAAAATGGCAGTCAAAGAAATTGAAGATTCTACTGAAAAATTAGATTCAGATATTATTCAAGGACTAAAAAGATTGTTATTGATGTGAAGATTAGCCTTTGTTGTTCTGTAAAAAGTCAGCAAAGGCTTTTTATATTTCACAAGATTTATTGTTTTATTTCACCTTTTTATAAATCACAAGCTTGACAGAACTATTTTGACTTAAAGCAGGAAAATAGGAAAAAAACTATAAAACTATAGTATGAATACTCAAGCTAATGTATTAATTATAAACGGTCCTAATTTAAAAAATATCGAAAAGCGAGACCACAAAATATATGGTTCTGACACAACAGAAGACCTCGAAAATATCATATATTCTGAATGTAAAAAATTAAACTGCAAAGCAACTTTTTTTCAATCAGAATATGAAGGGGCTATTATAGAAAAAATACACAATGCAACAGAGGATTTCATTATATTGAATGCTGGAGCTTATACTCATTATTCAATAGCCATAAGAGATTCAATTGAAATGTGTAAAATTCCAGTAATCGAAGTGCATATATCTAATATATATGCAAGAGAAGAATTTAGGCAAACATCTGTATTATCCCCAGTCTGTTCAGGTACAATAACTGGGTTTGGGATATACGGATATGTTATGGCATTATATGCTGGTTTAGACAAATTGAGAAAGGAAAAACAAAAATGAATAACACAATGAAATTATTTACATCTGCTATCATAGCATTAGCATTTTCCGCCTCTGTGTATGCTCAAGTTCCAAGTAATCCAAATAATAATCCAAATAATAATTTCATTCCAAACTTACAGCAACTTAAAAGAGATGCAAAAAGGAATGCAAAACAATATAAACAGCCTAAAATTCAAAAAACAGAACCAAAAGATATTGAGATCAAAAGCGAATCCCCTACTGCTCCACCAAGTGGAATAATTATAGGAGAAACAGTAATATCACCTGGCGACAATATGAAATTTATATTTAGTATATTTGGAGTTCCAGATCATATAACAGCAATGAGAGATAAAAAAAGCAAGAAAAAAGATTATATCCAAATGAGATATATAGAAGAATCTCTCTTTTTCAATATAAGAAATGATGACAACACCATAAGATCGATTATGATAACAGGTGAATGCAAAATAAAAAATGTGCCTTTTTCTGTTGGAATGAGATATGACGATGTAAAGGCACAATGGGGAGAACCTGATAAAAAAGAATCAGGATATGCAAATTATATCAAAAAAGGAATTGTTTTCAAAGTAAGTGATACTGGAATAATAGAGCTTATAGCTATATTTCCTCCTGGTAATGTCGATCCAAATCAAGACCCACATGGAAAAGATAACTCCACTGTTTCTAAATTATGATAAAAACAAATTTTTTTATAAATCTATTAAAACCAGCTGGAATGACTTCTCATGATGCTGTAAACTGCGTTAGAAAGATCTTTTCAGAAAAAAAGACAGGACATTTAGGCACTTTAGACCCTGGGGCTGTTGGAGTTCTTCCTATAGCCGTTGGCTCACACGCAACAAGATTAATTGAATATCTACAGGCCAAAATTAAAGGGTATAGGGCTGAATTTACCCTTGGACAAATCAGCGATACAGATGATCTTTATGGCAATATAACTGAAGTAAATCCGCAAATTATTCCTACTGAAGAAGATGTCAAAACAGCTTTAAAAGAATTTGAGGGAGAAATTTTACAAACTCCCCCTGCTTCTTCTGCTATTCAAATAAATGGAGTAAGGCTATACAAGTATTTCAGAAAAGGGATAGATATTGAAATCCCAAAAAGAAAAATAAAAATCTATTCAGCAAAGCTCGTAAAATATAATTATCCAAAAGTTATTGCTGATATAGAATGTCAAGAAGGTACATATATAAGAAGTATAGCTTCAGACTTAGGGAAAAAATTAAATTGTGGCGGTCTTATGTCTTTTTTGGTAAGATATAAAAGCGGTCAATTTCACATTTCAAATGCCTTTTCAATCGAAGAACTTAAGCTATATTCAAAGACAGATAAAAAAATCTTTGTAACAATATCTGAAGCTATGGCAGACTATCCTGATATTATGCCTAATGAACAAATAATAGAAAAAGTAAAAAATGGAAATGAATTTTTTTGGAAAAATGAAGAAAATTTCGTAAATGATCAATTATTAAAAATATTGAATCAAGATAGAGAAGTAATAGCAATAGGTAAAGTATCTATTGAAGACGAAAAAACAAAAATAAAATGTGAAAAAGTTTTCTTATAAATTTTTCATCTAAATAAAAAAGGAGCTGTGAAAAAAGTATTTTTTTATAAAATTTTCGTAAATTAACTCGTTATGTTAGTTAATAAAAAAGTGCCTGAGATTGCCACGGCTTCGCCTCGCAATGACATCGCCTCTATTTACTTTTTTCACAGCCTCTTTTTTTCACTCTTTATATATAATTCCTTCAGAAATCAACTTTTGGAATGTTTTATCTTCTTCAGTAATAGTACCTGTAATATATTTTAGATAACAATATAATTTTTCTAAATCCTCTCTGTTAAATGCAAGTATAAGTTGATTTGCAGTCAATCCCCCATTTTTATGCCAAAATGACACAATTAACCTCATATCAACATCAACAATGGTATTAGAATCAGGTCTAACATAAATAACATCAGGATTATTTCTAATATCATATTTTGGATATAAATGAAATTCCAAATCAGGCTCTATGCATGTTATTATTTCAGGCCCATTTAGTTTATCACTTAATAGAGCCTCAATTTTGTCACATAATTTTTCAACTTCAAAGGCAAGTAAAATTTCATCAGATACAATATTATAATTGAGCCATTCTTGTGATTTGAGCGTTAAATCAAGATCACACCATTCCTCATCCCAATTATTCTTTGTCGATTTCTTATATTTTTCTATGCGAAATCTGAAATCAATTCCATCAAGGTCAAGTTTTAGCCACATAGTCATTTTGTTTGTTCCTCCGCTTATCGCTTTTTTAAAACAAAAAAGAAAAATGGGGCTCCGATTAGTGATGTAATAACACCAACTGGAATTTCTGCACCTTGTGGCAAAATGCTTCTTGCAAGCATATCTGCAAGAGTCAAGAAAATGGCTCCACCCAAAACAGAACTAATTATTAAAATTCTGTGTTCACTTCCAAAAATCTTTCTCATAATATGTGGAATCATAAACCCAATAAAGCCAATCGTTCCTGCAATGCTTACAGAAACAGAAGTTATTAATGAAGCAAGAGCTATTATTGCCAATTTTTCCTTTTCGACATTTACCCCTCTTGAACTTGCTATATCTTCTCCCATTGACAAGAGATTTAAAGCAGGTGAATGGAATAGTAAAAAGATAGAGCCTAAAAATACATAAGGGAGAAGCATTAAAACATAATTCCACTCTTCTCTTCCTGAAAATCCACCCATTAACCACATAACAATATGTGGAAGGCTTTCTCCTGAAAACATCATCAAAAATGATACCAATGCACTGCAAAATGATCCTGCAATAACACCAGACAATAAAAAATTTTCGACAGAAAGTTTTCCCATTTTGACAGAGACATTATACACAAAAAGCATAACACAAGAGGCACCAAGAAATGAAAATAAAATCATTGGTGATACGAAAGAAACCCAAGAAATATGTAATATTACTGAAATTACTGCTCCAAGTGAAGCCCCTGATGATGTGCCTATAATATAAGGATCTGCCAAAGGATTACGCAAAATTGCCTGAAAAGCTGTTCCTGCAACAGAAAGACCAGCCCCTATCAAAATAGCAAGACAAAGCCGTGGAAGCCTAATATCCATTATAATTGCATATTCAGCAGGATAATTGTCTGGATTTTTCAGAATCTCGACAATTTGCCAAACAGAATAACAGTCTGAACCTATGCAAATATATATAAAAGATGCAATTATTAAAATTATAAAGAGGGAAAAAAAAGTAAGAACAATCTTTTTTATCATGTTTTTTTTCCATAAATTTTATTGTGAATATCCAATGTTAGCTTTCCCATATCAAAAGACATAACAGCAAAAGAATCAGGTTCAAGCCTATAGACAGTATTATTCTTT
>CADAWZ010000043.1 GCA_902791745.1 uncultured bacterium | reverse complement strand
AATAGCGTGTGAAGAAGAAATTCTCCGCACGCTATTTTTATGTTTTTGTGTTAAGGAAGTTGATACTTTGCTTATAAACTCACTTGTTTTTTATCATCGTTAGCAATAAAAACTGCTGTTATTACTTTCTTTGTTGCTTTATAAGTAGAAGCATAATCTCTTGATTCTATTTGTTCTTTTCCTTTTTTTCGTTGATAAGATATACCTTTTGAATTTTTTGCAAATTTAAACTCAATAACTATTATTTTATTTTTAAATACTATTACTACATCTGAACGACCTTGGAATGTGTGTACTTCAGCAAAATATGTTATACGAGCCCCACTTAGCAACATTAAAAAAAGTGAACGATACCAAGCTTCATCTCTGTTATTGTAATCATCATAGGGAACGCCTTTTAATGCTTGGTTAAATATACTAACTATTTGTGGAATATTTTCTACTTCTAATGACTCCCAAATATCATTACTAAATTCTGCATAATCTTTTATATTGTAAAAATTATCAAGATAAAGCCTATCCATTGAAATTTTTACTTCTTCATTTGGATAATCAAGAATAAGAATGTCTCCCTTTTTTTCAGAAATCGTCAAATAACCTGCTTGATATAAGAAACTTTCTACACTTGTAGTTTCTATTTCATGAGTTAATGTAAAATCAGAAGTTACTTTTTTTTGTATATATTCTTTTGGTGCTTTGATTTTGTGATTTTTTAAATATTTAGCAAGAAATGAAGGAGTTGCAGAATTATACCAGTAATTACCAAATTCTGATTTTTTAAAAAAATTTAATACAGAAAATGGATTATATACTCTTACTATTCCATCAAATGAAAAACCATCATAATATTCTTTTATTTTATCCAGAAGTTCTTTTCTACTCATAGATAATTTTTGACTTGCTTTTTCTAACCATTCTCCAAAATTACCTTCAAGTTCCTGTTGTGTATATCCAACAATATTACTATATTCTTCATCCATAGATATATCTTCCAAATTATTTAAACTCGAAAAAACTCCAGTCTTGCTAAATTTAGAAATTCCAGTTATAAATATAAAATGTAAATTATCACTTGTACTTGAATTTTTTAGGATACCATAGAAAGAACGCAAAAAATTTCTTATTTCGTTAGCTTTTTTAAAATTGTCGATATTGTCTGTAATTGGTTTATCATATTCATCAATTAGCACAACAACTTTACCTAATTTTTTATGTAATTCTTTTATTATTTTAGCAAATATACGACCTGCATTTTCTTTCAATTGAATATTTAAATTATAATCATCTATAATCTCTCCAAGGTAATCAATAAGTGCAGATTTTAATTCATTTATATTTGTGTAATTTCCTAGACCACTCATATCCAGTTTTATAACTGGATTTGGGTGTTTTGCTTGCTCTTTTACCCATTCCTCGGCATCTAATCTCTTGAATAATTCAACTTTGCCTTTAAACATTGCCTCTAATGTTGAAATTGTTAAGGATTTTCCAAAACGACGAGGACGAGAAAGAAAATAACATTTGCCATTTTCAATTAAATTTGATATTTGTTTTGTTTTATCTACATAAAGATAATTTTCCGTACGAATATCTTCAAATGTTTGAATACCTATAGGTAATTTTTGCATATATATATCCTCTTGTTTTAGAAAAAAATATTTAGAAGCTAATTTTTTCTTATTTTTATTATAAAACTAAGTAAAAAAAATGTCAAATACACAAAAATAGAGTCTGTGAAAAAATATTTATTTTTTTTACAGACTCTATTTTTTATTTTATATAATCTTCATTAATTAATTTGCTGTATTTCTTAATTTAACAAAATAAGTAAATAAAAATTTGCTGAAACCTATCCAATATATACTCAATAAATAATCTAAAGATTTTACCTGCAATCTTAGATAAATTTTCTATCATGTAATAAAGCTGCAATTAATACTACAAAACAAGAACCAGCATTGTGAACTAAAGCACCTGTTGTTGGATTTAAAATTCCCATTGCAGAACAAATAATAGCAATAAAATTTATTATTATTGAAAGTGTAATACTTAATTTTATTGTATTGATTGTTGCATTTGATAGTTTTTTTATGTATGGAATTTTTGTTACATCATCTGTCATAAGTACAATATTACTTGCGTCAACAGAAATATCACTACCCATTACCCCCATTGAAATTCCAATGTCGGCTTGTTTTAAAGATGGAGCATCATTTACACCATCTCCAACCATACATATTTTTTTACCTTCGTTTTGAAGTTCTTTAATAACTTTGATTTTTTCTTCTGGTAATAAATTGGCTTTTACATCTTTTATACCTATTTTTTTAGCAAAATAATTTGCTGTGTTTTTGTTGTCTCCTGTTAAAAGCATTGTAGAAATGTTTAATTTTGATAATTTTTTTATAATTTCTTTAGACTCTGTACGTAATACATCTGAAAGTGCAATAATTCCTATGCATTGAAGATTTTCTGCAATAATTATAGAGACTTTTCCATTGTTTTGAAATTCTTGTAATTTGTTTTTGACTTCTTCAGTAATGTTTATCTTATTTTCATTTAGGTATTTTTCATTTCCACAGTAAATTTTTTTATTGTTTATTTCTGCATAAATACCTTTTCCACTTTTCATTTTGAAATTTTTACATTCTTGGATATTTATTTGATTTTTACTTGCATATGAGACTATAGATTTTCCTAATGGATGTTCACTTTTAGATTCAGCACTTGCTACTAAATTTAATAATTCAGTTTCACTTATTTTTTTATCTATTAAAATAATATCACTTACTTCAAGTTTTCCATGTGTTAATGTTCCTGTTTTATCAAATGCTATTGTATTTACTTTTCCCATTGTTTCAAGTGCTTCCCCAGATTTAATTATGACTCCATATTTTGTAGCTTGCCCTATTCCTGCCATAATAGCTGTAGGTGTTGCAAGTACTAACGCACAAGGACAGAATACAACTAAAATTGTAATCGCTCTAACGATATTATTTGTAACTATTCCAACTATAATCGCTATAATAAGAGAGATTGGAACTAAATAACTTGCTGTTTTATCTGCAATTCTTTGCATAGGTGCTTGTTTTTTTTCAGCATCTTTTATCATTTTAATTAATTTTTGAAGAGAAGAATTTTCACCAATATTTACAGTTTTTATATCTATTGAGCCAAATTTATTTATTGTTCCACAAAATACTTCATCATTAATTGTTTTATCAATAGGAATTGATTCTCCAGTTATAATAGATTGGTCTATAGAACTTTCACCATCTACTATTATACCATCAACAGGTATTATTTCACCTGGCAATACACGCAGAATATCTCCCTTTTTTATTTTATCAATAGAAACTATTTCTTCTTTTTTGTCTGTTATTTTTCTACCTTGTACTGGTGAAAGATTTATCAAATTTTTAATTCCTTTTTTTGCTTTTTCTGTGGTTATTTCTTCTAAAATAGCACCTATAGCCATAATAAATGCAACTTCTCCACCTGCAAATAATTCACCTATACTTATGGCTGAAATTAAAGCTATTGTAATTAATAATGCAGAAGATATTTTGTTTATTCCTTTATTAAAAATTAATCTGCTTATTGCAAGATATAAAAGGGGAATACCACAAATAATTACTGTAATCCAAGCTGGATCAATGAATATATTTATTTTGTTTTTCATAAATATAAAACTTAGAATTAAAAATATTCCACCTATAATTGTCATTGGAAGACTTGATAAAAAAGTATTGATTTTTTTAATCATATTTTTACCTTTGTTGACTTTTTTATAAAAATTATGTACAATTTATATGTTATAATACAAAATGTTCATTAATTATTATATTTTATCTAAAAAATATTTCAATAATCAAAATGACTTATTTGTCATTTATTGAACATTATTTTAAATTTGTACGGTATTTTTATTATGGATAGAAGGCAACAGAAAACAAGGAAAAATATATTAATAGCTTTTAGAAATCTTCTAAATAGAAAAAATTTTTGTAACATAACTGTTCAAGAGATCATAGATGAAGCAAATGTTGGAAGAAGTACATTTTATTCTCATTTTGAAACAAAAGATTTTTTGTTAAAAGAAATGTGTTTAGATATATTTAATCATGTTTTTGATAAAAACCTTAAAAAAGAGTCTAATCACGATTTTTCTTTAAGTGAACATAATATAAAAGATGAAATAACTCATGTTTTGTACCATTTGAAAGAGCATAGTAATAATTTAAAAGGTTTATTTTATTGTAATAAATGTGGAAATATATTTATTAAATATTTAAGAGATTATTTAGAAGAAATGTTTTTGCCTGTTGTAAAAAAAATGAATAGTAAGGCTCCTAATGATTATGTTTTGAATTTTCTTGTATGTGCATTTTCTGATACTGTAAAATGGTGGATTATAAGAAATGAAGAGTATACTCCTGAAGAAGTTACTAATTTTTTTATAGAGTTTATTAACTTACCATTTTGTTATTGATTTTCTTGGCTTTGACGATGAAGATGACGAAAATAAGGAAGAATACGAATTATTTTTTTTATTAATTCAAAAAAAAAGCAGATAATTTTTTTTAGTAAATGCAATGTTGTATAATTTTAGAAAAAATTTAGAAGGAGAGAAAAGTGCAAAAGCTATCTATAGGTATTCAAAATTTTAGAGATATTCGTGAAGAAAATTATTGTTATGTTGATAAGACAAAATAAATATTACAACTTATACAAAATGGCAAATAAAAATATACAAAAATAGCGTGTGAAGAAAATCATTTTTCTCCGCACGCTATTTTTGTGTCGAGATTATATAGTTTACAATTCTTCTGGTCTTACTGGACTTATTTCTTTTTTTTCACCATTTACCGTAACAGTACCTGTGTTTGTACAATCTTCATAAGAAAGATTATCTAAATAAATGTTCTTAGCTAAATATATTGTAACATTTTCACCTGTTGTAATAGTAATATGACCGCTATTATTACAAACTGGATTCTCATAGGGAGCTACAAAATCGCTTACATCCATATTTGTTATGTTTGTTGCATATATTGTACTTTTTTCTCCAGAAGCATTATTGCTATTATCTGTTATATTTATATCTCCAGAGTTTGTATAGTTATTTTCTTGTGGCAAGATGGATAATTTATATATTGAACATGTATTGTTTGTTATATTTATGTGTCCTTTATTTATGTTATTATTTGCTACTGTATTTCTCAGATAACACATAGGATCTATCCATATTGAGGCATTTCCAAATGTACAATTACTAATTATAATATTTCCAGCATTTGTAGTATTTTCGATGGTAATAGCTTCGTTGTAGTCTCCAGCAATTCCACCAATGCTTATTTCACTCATTATATCTTGATCTATTTTTATATTGCTTAATAACAAAGTTGCTCTGTTTTCGCAATTTGTTATTTTTCCATTTGCTACACGTCCAGCTATTGAACCTAAATAGAAGTAATTAAGCTTATTATGATCTTGGTTTTCTTTTTCTTTTGGTAATTTATCGAAAAAGAAAATAGAATTTTCTCCAATAATTATATTTATTATTTCTCCTCCCTTAATTCCGCTAAATAGACCTGCTGAAAATGTTTCTTCAGATTGAATAATGTCATCATTATATTGAATAATGCCGTCTATTATGTGGTTATCTCCGTAATACTTTCCTTGAAATGTATCGAGAAATTGTTTATTAGTATCGGTTGTTGTGTTATCTATTTCACCTATAGCTTTTATTCCATGTCCTTCATTATAGAATGGTGCTTTTTTATTTACAGTTTCTATGATGGTGTTTTCTCCATTTCCTCCAGCTCTTTTTTGGAGATTGGCATTATTTATTTTTAATCCTGTTAGATGTGTAAAATCGAGGTCTTCTGTCTGTTTGAAGTAACAATCAAGATATAAATAGCCACTATTATCTTTAGCATTTATATTGATAAAATGACGAGGTTTGGATATTAAATAAGGTGAGTCTGGTCCTCCATTGCCTCCGCCAAAACCGTCAATATCTTTGCTATTTTCAAAGTCGATATTAAAATTGCCATCTGTTCCTTCTATGCCATTGTAACTGGAGAAATAATCAAGAAGATTTTCTTCACTGTCATAGGTTAGAATAGCTTTTATTTTGACTTTGGCAGGAACTTTAGTGCCAATAGCTGTAACAGTAAATTTTGTATTGTCATCTGCGTTTGGCTCTGCTTTTAAAATCTCTTTATCGTCAGCACTCGATTTTTTAGTATTGTCATCAATTGTATAGAAAATATCTGATTTTGCAATTTTGTCTGCATTTAGGCTGTCAGTCAATGTCAAAGTAACTTCAGTAGTAGCTATTTGTTCTTCTTCGTTGTTCTCTTCCTGTTGATTGTTTTCTTCTTGTTGATTGTTCTCTTCCTGCTGGTTATTTTCTTCCTGCTGGTTGTTTTCTTCCTGTTGGTTATTATTTTGATTGTTTTGTAGTGCTAATAGATAATAGAGAGCAGAGTTATCTGGTGGAGTTGGTTTACCGCCACCACAAGCAGAAGTAAAAATGGCTAAACAAAAAAGGCAAATGGTCAAAATTGTCATTTTTGAAAAGTTTTTCATATTCTTTTTTGTCCTTTCATTGTTTTGGTTATCTGTCTTATAAATTAGTAAATAAAAAGTTGCTATAAACTATCCAATATATGCCTGTATACTGTCACTTTGTCATTGCGAGGCTTTAGCCGTGGCAATCTAAGCCTGTAAATTATTATTTACTTAAAAATTGAGTCGATCGGCTCTATTTAGAATGAGATGCGTGATATACTTAAAAATTATTAAATTTAAATCAAGTGGTTGAGATTGCCACGGTCGTACAGCTCCCTCGCAATGACATCGCTTCTAAAAAGAGGCTGTTTGGTTGGGTATATTTTTAGATATTAATCAACTATCACCAAAAAAGTTGCGTAATAGAAAATTAATAAAAATTGGAAAGTTAATTTAAATCTATTATTGGCTGAGAATTTGGAGTATGATCTATTTCAATATTAGCATCATCATCATTATTGTTATTATAACCGTCTGTATCTGTATGATCACCAAATGGATGTGAATAAATATTTTTAGCCAATTTTATTATAAAATTTGTATTATCGTTTATAAAAATATCTCCATTACTATAATTTCTACACTCTGATATTTCTTGTTGATTACTTATTGCCTGTGTATCTGGATAATAATTAGTTATATTAGTTGCCATTATTATCCCTTTATTGGCAGTAGCATCATCATTATTGTTATTGCTTAAAATCTTTATATTACCCTTATTTTCATAACTTGTATTTTCTCTTGGTAAAATATATATATTTAATGTTGTTGAAGCACTATTTTTTATGATGTTGATGTTTCCTTCATTTTTGTTACTTACTCCTATTTGAGAAGGACCTATATTACATATAGGTGCCATCCAAATGTTACATATTTTAAAATTGCAATCTTGTATTGTAAGATTTCCAAAATTTTCATTGCTTTGGATGAGTGTTTCATTACTTGATTTTTTATAATTAGAACCAACAATTCCAGCAATATATAATGTACTAACTATATCTGATTCAATATTTATATCTCTAAGTAAAAATGTGGCATTGTTTTTACAGTTTTCAATCTTTGAATTTGCTCTGAATCCAGCTATTGAACCTACATATAAATTATTTGTGTTTTTTCCTGAAATTGTTGGCAATTCATTGAAAAAGAAAATTGAATTTTTACCAACATGTATTCCTTGTGCTGTTCCATTATAAATTCCAGCAAATAGACCTCCATAAATTGATCGATTACATACAATAATGCCATCTATTATATAATCTTTTCCTTGATAGTCTCCTTGAAATGCCTTTGACATTAAGGTGGCTAAATTTTCTGGATCTTCGATATTGTTTAGATCTTCTATGTCTTGTGTTATATTTAATTCACCAATAGGTGCTATTCCGTGTCCTTCATTATAGAATGGTGCTTTTTTGTTTACAGTTTCTATTTTGATATATGTTTTGTCTTCATGTTGATCATTGGGTGGGTCATTTATAATTTTTAATCCTGTAAGATGTGTAAAATCGAGGTTTTCTGTCTGTTCGAAGTGTTTTTGATTATCAAGATATAAATAATTGCCATTCTTATCTTTAGCATTTATATTTGCAAAATGTCTTGGTTTAGATATTATATAAGGGGTATCTAATGTGCTTCCATCTCCTCCGCCAAAACCTGCCTTATTGTCTTTGCTATTTTCAAAATCAATAGTAATATTATCATTTTCTACACCTATTCCAGAATAACTTGAATCGTAGTCAAGTAAATTGCCATTGTTATCATAAGTGAGAACAGCTTTTATTTTTATCTTTGTAATGTCTATATCGTCAGGAAGTTTAAATTTTGTTCTGTCATTTGAAAGTGGGATTGCTTTTAATATTTCTTTATCTTCTTTGTTATTTGTATCATCTTCATCATTATTTTCTGTGTTGTTTTCGGAATAGTAAATGTCTGCTTTTGCAATTTTGTCAGAATTTTTACTATCTTTCAATATCAAAAGTCCTTTTGTAATTATTTCTTCTTCGTTATTGTTGTTATTGTTGTTGTTATTGTTGTTATTATTGTTGTTATTATTGTTGTTATTGTTGTTATTGTTATTGTTATTGTTATTATTCTCGTTATTATTGTTATTATTTTCGTTGTTGTTTTGGTTGTTTTGCTGTGCTAATAGGTAATAAAGAGTAGAATTATCTGGTGGATTTGGCTTGCCACTGCCACCACATGCTGAAGTAAACATAGTTGTTAGCAAAAGGCAAATGACTAAAATTGTCATGTTTAAGAAGATTTTCATAATTTTTGTCCTTTCAAGATTTTAGGGTTTTCTAAATTCATTGAAAATTGATAAATATAATGTTTTTTATTTCATAATATTATAATATAATATAATATAATATAATATATTTTTTGTTTTATTTCAATATAAATTCACAAGAAATCAGAACAATATTTTATTGATATTATTTTTGTGTTATAAAAGTAAATTTTAAAAAATTTGTAGAAATATATTAAATAGGATAAGTCAGTTTTAAAGGAAACAAAAAATGAAGGTTTTGACATCTGCTGAAACTCGAAGTATTGACAAATTCGTAATTGAAAATTATGGTTTTCCACCTGTTTTATTCATGGAACAATCAGGACAAGCTATTTTTGAGATATTATTAAAAGAATACCCTAACGCACAAAAAATTTTGATTGTCTGTGGAAAAGGAAATAATGGGGGAGATGGATTAGTTGTTGCAAGATATTTGAAACAAGCAAAAAAAGAGCCTCTTGTTGTTTTGTTGGAAAAAACAGAAAAAATGTCGATGTTGGCAAGATTACATTTTGATTTAATTACAAAAATGTCAATTAAATATATTTTTGTTGACGATATTTCATGTTTTGACGAACTAAAAAATGTTGATGTTATTGTTGATTCAATGATTGGAACTGGATTTGAGGGTATTTTGCAAGGTAATTATTTGAAATTTGCAAATTTTATAAATGATTTAAAAAAGCCTGTTATTTCTGTTGATATTCCTTCTGGTATAAATGCAGATAATGGAAAAGTTGAAGGTGTTGCTGTTAAAGCAGATTGTACTGTTACAATAATTGCTCCTAAAAGAGGATTCTTCCTTCTTCCAGCTTCTGAATATGTTGGAAAATTACATGTTGCAGATTTAGGCTTGTTTGAATTTAATGGTTTTGCTGATCTTTTGCCTTCAAATTGTCTTATTGCTGATCATTCTTTTTTATCTGATATTATACCTAAAAGATATAAACGAGATTGGAAAGGTTCTGTCGGTAAATTACTGGTTATTGCTGGTTCAAAAGAATATACGGGGGCTGCAGAATTACTTTGTAAATCTGCGATGCGTGCGGGCTGTGGAATGGTCTATTTGGCTGTTCCAGAAGAAATTGCATATGTTATGAAATCAAAACTTGTTGAGGAAATTATAGTTCCTTATTCAAAAGATGATTTGACAAAATTATATGATACATTAAATAAAGTAGATGCTTTAGCTGTAGGTAGTGGAATTGGAAGCAGTCAAGATATTAAGGATATTCTGAAAAATATTTTGTTATCTACAGATAAACCTGTTGTCCTTGATGCAGATTCATTACATTATAATTTGGTCTCTTGTGTAAAGTCAAAAGAAGTTGTAATTACTCCACATATTGGCGAAATGGCAAGACTTTTGGGAAAAACTTTAGATGAAATAAAAACAAATATGATTGAATCTGCTTTTGAAGCTGTGGAAAAATTTAATAATATTGTCTGTATATTAAAATCTTCTAACTCTATAATTGCAATTCCAGATGGCACATTTTATTTTAATACAACAGGAAGTGAGGCAATGGCAACAGCAGGAAGTGGAGATGTACTAACGGGTATTATTGGCTCTTTGCTTTCAAAAGGTCTTTCTGCTTCAAATAGTGCTGTTTTGGGATGCTTTTTGCATGGATTTGCAGGAGATATTGCAAGAGAAAAAATAGGTGATTTTGGAGTAATTGCTTCAGATATAGTAAATTATATTCCCAAAGCTACTGATTTTTTGTTAAAAATGAAGAAATAAAAATGTGAACAAAAAATGGGGTGTGAAAAAAGTATTTTTATATAATTTTTGTAAATTAACTCGTTGTGTTAGTTAATAAAAAAGTGGTTGAGATTTCCTCTATTTACTTTTTTTTCACAGCCCCGTTTTTTTGTTGTTAGAATAGACCTTTAACTATACCATCTGCTGTCAAATCGATATTTTCTGCTGCAGGAATTTTTGGAAGTCCTGGCATTGTCATAACATTTCCAGTATAAATTGCAATAAAACCTGCACCAGAACAAATCTTTATATCTCTTACTTTTATTTTGAATCCATCTGGGGCATTTAATAAAAGCGGATTATCAGAGAAACTATATTGTGTTTTTGCAATACATACAGGCAAATTACCAAATCCAAATTTCTCTGCTTCAGCAATATTTTTTAATGCAAGTTGATCAAAATCAACACCATCTGCATGATAAATTTTCTTAGCAACAGCTTCTATCTTTTCTTTTATTGTCATAGAATCTTCATAGGAAAATCTAAAATGATTCTCCTTTTCACAAGATTCAACAACTGCCTTTGCCAATTCAACTGCACCTTTTCCGCCCAATTTCCAAGAATCAGAAATATATATTTCTATTCCTTCTTTTTTACATTCGGCAAGAAGAGTTTCAATTTCTTTTTCTGTATCGAAATCAAATTTATTTAGTGTTGCAACACAAGGAATACCAAAAATTTCTTTTATGTTTGAAATATGTCTTTTTAAATTTGGAATTCCTTTTACCATTGCAGAAAGATTTTCTTCTTTTAGATTTTCTTTTTTTACTCCGCCATGATATTTGAGCGATCTTATAGTAGCAACAACTACTACACAAGAAGGAACGAGCCCTGATTTTCTACATTTAATATCAAAGAATTTTTCAGCTCCTAAATCAGATGCAAATCCTGCTTCTGTTACTGTATAATCAGAGACTTGAAGAGCCATTTTAGTTGCCAATACAGAATTACAACCATGTGCAATATTTGCAAATGGACCACCATGTATAAAAACTGGTGTGTGTTCGAGTGTTTGAACTAAATTTGGATTTATGGCATCTTTCAAAATAACAGCCATAGCACCTTGTGCTTTTAGATCGCCTGCATATACAGGTAAACCTTCATAATTATAGCCAACTATAATTTTTGAAAGCCTTGATTTTAAGTCCTCAATACTATTTGAAAGACATAAAATAGCCATTATCTCAGAAGCAACAGTAATATCAAAACCATCTTCACGAGGAACTCCATTTGTTGTCCCACGAAGACCTGAAATTATATTTCTAAGCTGTCTGTCATTTACATCAAGACATCTTCTCCAAGTTATTTTTTTGGAATCTATACCAAGTTTATTTCCTTGATAAATATGATTATCCACAATTGCTGCAAGCAAATTATTTGCCAAACCAACAGCATGGATATCACCTGTAAAATGAAGATTTATGTCTTCCATTGGGATTACTTGAGCATAACCACCACCTGTAGCTCCACCTTTTATTCCAAAAACAGGTCCAGCTGAAGGCTCTCTTAATGCTGAAACTGCTTTTTTACCAATATGTCGAAGTGAATCTGTAAGCCCCACACTTATAGTCGTTTTGCCTTCTCCTAAAGGAGTTGGAGTCATAGCTGTAACAAGAATCAATTTTCCTTTTTGGGTATTTTCATTTAAAAATTTTAATGAAATTTTTGCTTTATATTTTCCATAATTTTCTATAAAATCTTCAGAAATACCACATTTTGAAGCAATATCTGAAATATTTAATGGAGTTGCCTCTCTTGCTATTTCAATATCTGTTTTCATAAAAATTTTATTCCTTTCTAATATCATTGTGAAAATTTTCTTTAAAAAACACGGAAATCAAAATTGACTTCCGTGTTTTAATAATTTTCACTTACCTTCTTTATTCGCCAGAAGAAGGAATTGCCTGTACATCTCTTTGTTGACCTTTTTTAACAGGTTTAAAGTAATTAGACGGTATTTTTGGAATACTGACAGTATTTCTCTTTGGAGTTACTCTCTGTCTTTGGCGTGCAGGAGTTGGATTTGGATTATCATATTCTCTTGAACTTCTTGAATAACTACTTGGAGGAGGAGTATATCCTCTATTTGAATTAGTTTGTTGAGAATATCCTGTGTTATAAGAAGAAGTCGAAGTCCTTGATGTTGAAGGTTGGGCTACTGGTTGTCTCTCTTTATTAATTTGAGCGACCCATTTTTTAATTTCAGTAGTAACAGCTGAATCATTTGTATTACATTTTAGTGCTTTATTAGAATTATTTAATACTGCATCTTTATTTCCAGATTTATAAAGTGCAGAAAGATATTTGTACCAAGCTTTTCCAGAATCTGGTTTTATTTTAAGAGCGTATTCCAATGTATTTATAGCTTTTGAATAATTTTTTTGAGTAATAAATTCTGAACCAGTTTCTATAAGTTCATTAAATTTTTCATCAACAGAATTTTGAGAGAGTTTTTTAGCAATATTTATATATTCTGAAAATTTATTTTTTGAAGCGACATCTTTTTTATCTTTTAAAGAATCTGCTAAATTAAGAGCTAATACTCCACCTTCTGTAGCTAATTCTGGATTTGTTTCAATGCTTTTATTTATAACATTAAGTGCTTCTTTTTGTTGTCCTGATTGTTTAAGTGCTTGAACATATTTTTTATAATCTATTGCCCCTCCGTTATTTTCTGCTTGTTTGAAATATTCGATTGCTTTTTTATTGTTGTTTTGATCGGCAAACATAGAAGCTAAAGATGAATAAATTTTTCCTTTATTTTCTGTTTTTGATAGCAAATCCAAATATAGTTTTTCTGCTTTTTCGTAATTTTTATTATCATTATATATTCCAGCAAGTGCTTCAGCTGTAACCATATCTTCAGGATTTAATTCTAATACTTTTTCATAACATTCAATTTGAGCATCTTTATCATCAGTAGATTCTGCTTTTGCATTATATATAGAAGTGATTAATTCTGAATTATCATTATATAAATCAGGATATTTTTCTTTTAAAGTATTTGAATATTCGATCGATTTATCTATGTTATTCGTTTTGAAATATGAATTAAGTAATTTTAAATCGATTTGTTTTATATCTTCAGCAGTTAAATTTTTAGTTTGACTTTTTGCTTTTTCATAATGTTCTATTGCTTGTGTATAATTTCCTGAATTATAAGCATTTTGAGCTTCTTGTAAATGGTTTTGTTGTCCAAATATAAAGAATGCTACTACACCTAATATCAAAATTGCAATCAATATAATTATCAATGTTAAATTATTTTTCTTAGGTTCTGTTGCATTTGAAGTAGTTGCTGAATTGTTTTGTTGAATATTTGGCTGTTGAACACTGTTAATATTTGCAGATATATTGCTATTGACATTTTGCTGAATATCACTAATAGGTGTTGCTTGGTTGTTTGATTGAGAAGCTACAGATTGACTTGGAAATATAGAGCTTGAGGCAGTCCTATAGGAAATTGGGGATATTGTAATACCTGCATCTGCATCTTTAGCTGCTTGTAAAACAGCAAGTCTTTCTTCTTCAAGAACTCTTGATTTTTCTTTTAAATCCTTTAATGTAAGTTTTCCAGATGCAGTTTGAATTGGTTGTCCTGTTGTTTTTGCAGAACTATTAGCTACATTTGGAATAGGAAAATCAGCAGGAACGGCTACACTAAATTTATTTCTAAGCTCATTCTTTTTATCTTCTATTGAACCATCAGAAGAAAAATGTTTTTCTGTATCTAATGATGGATTATTTTCAATTTTAGGTTCTTCGCTCTCTCTTGCATATGGACTGCGTGGCTTTTCTTCGTCCTCTTTTTTCTCTCTTGCATATGGACTGCGTGGCTTTTCTTCGTCCTCTTTTTTCTCTCTTACATATGGACTGCGTGGCTTTTCTTCGTCTTCTTTTCTCTCTCTTGCATATGGACCGTGTGGCTTTTCTTCTTGATTAACTAAATTAGTTTTTGCATTATTAGAAGAAATAGGAGATAGTGAATTTAAAAAATCTGTATCTTCTTTACTTATGTCTTGTTCTAATTTTGGTTGTTGCACTAAATCATTATTTTGGTAAATTAGATTAGTTTTTGAATTATTAGAAGAAATAGGGGATAGAGAATTTAAAAAATCACCATCTTCTTTACTGCGTGTGTTTTCAAAATTTGGTTGTTGTAAATTTAAGTTATTATTTTCATTTGGATTAACTAAATTAGTTTTTGAATTATTAGAAGAAATAGGATAAAGAGATCTTAAAAAATCATCATCTTCTTTACTGCGTAGGTTCTCAAAATTTGGTTGTTGTAAATTTAAGTTATTATTTCCATTTGGATTAACTAAATTAGTTTTTGCATTATTAGAAGAAATAGGAGATAGTGAATTTAAAAAGTCATAATCTTCTTTACTGCGTTGTCTTTCAAAATTTGGTTGTTGTAAATTTAAGTTATTATTTTCATTTGGATTAACTAAATTAGTTTTTGCATTGTTAGAAGAAATAGGAGATAGTGAATTTAAAAAATCATAATCTTCTTTACTGCGTTGTCTTCCAAAATTTGGTTGTTGTAAATTTAGTTCATTAGAAACTATACGAGGTTTTGAAATATCAGAAGGAGTCAGAGATAAAGATTTTAAGAATTCTTCATCTTCCTTACTGCGTTGTCTTCCAAAATTTGGTTGTTGTAAGTTTAGTTCATTAGAAGCTATACGAGGGTTTGAAATATCAGAAGACTTGAAAGATAGAGATTTTAAGAATTCATCATCTTCTTTACTGCGTTGTCTTTCAAAATTTGGTTGTTGTAAATTTAGTTCATTAGAAGCTATGCGAGGTTTTGAAATGTCAGAAGGATTTAGAGATAAAGATTTTAAAAAATCATCATCTTCTTTACTGCGTTGTCTTTCAAAATTTGGTTGTTGTAAACTTTCGTTTGAATCTTTTCTTAAAGAAACATTTACTGGCTCTATTTTTTGTTGTCTTTTAAAATTTGGTTTTTGTAAATTATCATCTGAATCTTTTCTTAAAGAAACATTTACTGGCTCTTTAGAAAATGGATTTTTTCTTGAAGTATTGCCAAATGATTGAAGAACAGGTTTTTCTGAAGGATTGGAATTTAACAATCCAGAAGGAGTAGGATTTAATAAACCTGAAGGGGTAGAATTTAACAAACCTGAGGGAGTAGAATTATCCCCAAGTACTGGCTTAAGTTGTTGTAAATTTTTCTTTGTTTCATTGAGATTGTTTCTTGTTGCATTTTTGTCATTTGAAGAAATATCAAGTTTTTTGGGAATTAATCCTGTTTTTCTTATGGCTGTAACTTTTGAAGTAGAAAAAGAATTAGCTTTAGTTGCAGCCATTAAAGCTGCAGGAGTTAATTTGCCTGTAGAAAAATATTCTAATGACATTCCAGAAATACAACTGACAAAGGCATTACAAGAAGGAAATCTTTTTTCAGGTCGTTTTGAAAGTGCTTTTAAAATAGCTTTTGCTGTATTCTCAGAAATTGTTGGACAGAATTCTCTTGGATCTGGAGGAGCTTCATTTATATGTTTAATTGCTACACCAACAGAATTTCCACCTTCTGCTATAAAAGGAGGGCGTCCTGTCAACATTTCATAGACAACAATAGCAAGAGAATATTGGTCTGATTTGCCTGTTATTATTCCTCCTGAGCAGTGTTCTGGAGAAGCGTATTCAACAGTGCCAACAAAACCTTGGGTGACATGTGGAAGAGAAGAAGATGTAGTTATACCAAAATCAACGAGATAGGCATTATTTTCTGAATCAATTAATATGTTACCTGGTTTTACATCTCTGTGAAAGAATCCCTTTCCATGTGCATAGTCGAGAGCAGCTGAAATTTGATATATTATGTTTAATGTCTCAGGAAAATCAAATTTGCCTTTAGTTGCAAGTTCTTTAGCAAGGTCTGTCCCTTGTATATATTGCATTACATAATAAATATTAGAATCAAATCCAGCATCATAGACATGTATAATACTTGGGTGATCAAGTCGGACGATACTAAAGATTTCGTTTTTGAATCGAATAAAAGCACTCTCAGATGAAACTGCTGATTTAAGTATTTTTACAGCAACATATCTTGATAAATTGAGATCATAGGCAAGATATACAACACCCATTCCGCCTCTACCCAATTCTTTTTCTATTCGATATCTTCCACTTATGATATAATTATTACCAAGGGACATCTTACACACTCCATCTTAGTTTTGTGTCTTATTTAATTGAATCTGTACATACACATCTATAATCTACAATTTGAGCAATCAAAGAATTATTTTTATCAAGGAAATATATATCAGCTGATATTATATCATCACCAATTTTATCTTTGATATAAGCTCTAACTTTTACATCATTTCCTACAAAATTTTTATATTGTCTGAATTCACCAAGATAGCAAGGAAGAGAAATTTTGTTTAAATATCTCTTTGTCCACAAAATCATTGCCTGAAAAGCACAGTCCAAACTAAATGGATCGGTTACCCATTTACTTCTCAAAGGACTTTTTATCCATTTTGAAGGAGATGATTTTGAATTGAGAAATGCAAATATGCCTTTTTTATCTATCGCTTCTATTTCATCAATTCCCTGTAAATCTTCTCCATGAAATAAAATTTCATAAAAATCTTTTTCGCCATATTCGCCATTTAATGTCTCTGTTTCAACATTTTTACTTGTGGGACGAGATGAAGACAAAAGAACATTTACAGAAAAATTATTTTTATATTTGCCTGTATTTGTCAAAGTTTCAAAACGAACTTTTAATTTTAACTCATTAGAATAAGACGACAAATTCTCTATTAATATTCGACTTTTTAACTCTTCTTTTTCAGATATTTTTATTCCTGAATTTACTTTAAATTCGTCAAAACCTCTTAAAAAATATCCTGGATATGCTGATAATGTTGCTTCAACCATAAGTTCAGATGCAAGTGCAACAGGAAATACAACTTTTCCATTTATTATATGATTTTTTAAAATTGGAAATTCAGCAATAGAGATATTTTTTTCAACAGTTACTTTGAAAGAATCAGAATCGTTTTTTTCTTCTCTATCGAGTTCAACAAGGACTACAATTTCTACTTCATCATTTTTAGAAGCTATTTCTCTTGCAAAGAATTTTCCATACTTCATCATTTTTAGAAGCTATTTCTCTTGCAAAGAATTTTCCACCTTCTTTTAAAGGAATAACTCCTATTCCCTCTGAAGCAAACAATTTTTTCAAGCCCTCATCGACCATTCCGCCGTCCCAAGGTCCCCAATTAAACGATTTTACAACAGTATTTTTATGTGTTGATTTATAGAAATCAGCAATTTTATTTAATATCTCATTTCCAACACTGTAATCAATCTGTCCAATTCTTCCAAATCTTGCTGTTGAAGAAGAGAAAAATGCGAGAAGTTTCAAATCTTCTAAATGTTTCAAAGCAAATATTGCCGAATTTGCTTTTGTTTTTAATACACGGCTAAAATCTGCATTTGTCTTATTTTCAATTTTTTTATCTGCTAAAACACCTGCTCCATGGATAAGACCGACTATTTTACCATATTTGCGAGCCTTATCTATAACATCTATAATAGATTTTTCAACAGATGTATCTGCAGAAATATATTTGACATCAGAACTAAATTTTTTGAGTTTTTCAATATTTGAAATAATTTCTCTAACAGCTTTTATCCTCTTAAATTCTTTGCCAGCAAGTTTAGGAGCAAGTCCTTCATTTTGCATTAAAGCTCTTTTGATATCTTTTTCTTCTGTGAGTGAGGAAGTATAACTTTTTTCTTTTACATCTATATCTGTTCTTCCGACAATAACCCAACAAGGTCTTTTGTCTTCAGGTAAACTCTTTGCAAATTCGTATAGACAAGAATAAGTTACCCCTCTACCACCACCAAAAACGAGGACTACATCATCTTTTTCAAATTTATCAAAAACTACATCTTTTTCTTGTTCTGTTTCCTCTAATTTTATTGTCTTTACGCCATCTACTGAGATTCCAACTTCAACTGCTCCTGTTGACATAATCACATCTGCGATAAGTGAAGTTTTTTCAACATCATTTATCAAATGGAAATCAAAATCAACAGCTTTTGCATGTATTTGTGGA
>CADAWZ010000042.1 GCA_902791745.1 uncultured bacterium | reverse complement strand
CAACAAGTGGAACAAATAGTACCAACGAAGTTACAATTCAATCATATGTGGAAAAATACTACAAAGAAAATGTGGGAAAAACATCAATAAGAGGTTCTATTTACTCTAAAAACGGAAATATAAATATAAGTGGAAATGGAAAAAATTTTGATGTAGTTGGAGCTTTGATAACGGCGAATGGAAATCTAACAATAAACAATGTTTCACATGTAAATTTACATTATGATCCTGATTATGTGCCATTTTTTCAAGAGCAAGGAATATTAACAACTACAATATTTGAATCTATATTTTAACGAAAATGAACAAAAACAAAGGATTTAATATAATAGAAGTGGCAATGAGTATAATGGTTATATCCATTGCCATATTGATGATAATGGCAATATATACCAATATAATAAAAACTCAAGCAAAAGGAATTGGAAAAACTGTTGCTTCTTCTGTTGCTGAAAGAGTTTTACAAACTATTATTCAAAATAATATAACTGGCATAAAATTAAAATTATTAGAAGGAAAAAAAGAAAATTCAACTTTACCATCAAAATATGAATTAATAGGTAAAGATGTCATAAATGACAATGTATATTATTACTATTCTGCAATATATAAATCAAGTAATAAATCTTTTAAAAATACAAGTATAGCCAAAGTAGATGTTTATGTATATTGGGATTTAGATGAAAATACAACAGAGGCTGACATAAGACAATTAATAACCCAAACAGATGTAAAAAATTCAGTAAGATTTTCAAGATTGATCACTTTTTCAGAAGAAGATTAAAATATATTGCAATAAATTTTACAAAAAAACTTCTATTTATAACATAAATAAAAAACGACATTTAAAGGAGATGATAAGCAATGTTTTGCCCTAACTGTGGAAGTGAACAACTTCAAGGAACTGCATTTTGCAGTAATTGTGGTTCAGAACTTACACATATTTCAAATATAGTAACTGAATCCAAAAATGAAATTTCATCTCCTATAAATACTGAATCAAAAAGTATTAATCAATTTTCCCAAGACCCATTTACTCAATTACAAAATCCCAACTTGCATAATAATCAAAATATTGGTAGACCACAGCAGAATCCCAATCAAATGCAAAATATGCCAAATATAGGGATGCGAAAAGTACCAATAGGTGTGCAGAATATACCAAATATGGGTATGCAAAATATGCCTAATATGAGTATGCAGAATATGCCTAATATGGGTATACAAAATATGCCTAATATGGGTATGCAGAATATGCCTAATATGGGTATGCAGAATATGCCTAATATGGGTATGCAGAATATGCCTAATATGGGTATGCAAAATATACCCCATATGGGTATGCCACAAATGCCTAATCAGCAGATAAATATAAATATAGTACAAACAACTAAAAAAAGAAAAAATAAAATACTTGCTGGTGCATTAGCTATTTTATTTGGAGGTTTAGGAGTTCATAAATTCTATTTAGGAAAATATGGATTGGGGGTTTTATACGCTTTATTTCCTTTTTTTTCAACATTAATAGCATTAGCTACAGATTCTGAAGCGATATTTATGTTAAGTTTTTTACCTTCTTTTGTATCTTTTATAGAAGGACTTATGTATATATTTATGTCAAATGAAGACTTTCAAAAGAAATACATTTAAAAAATATTAATCTAAGGGAACATTAAATAATAATATGTTTTGTCCAGCTTGTGGCACTGAACAACTTCCAGACACTACATTTTGTAATGTTTGTGGTTTTGAATTGCCTAAAGAACTAAAAAATTTAGATAATAATTCTCAAATAATGAATTCTAATACGGGTATTCAGCAAATGCAATATCCTAATCAAATGACAAATCCTAATATGGGTAATATGCAACAATATCCTAATCAAATGACAAATCCTAATATGGGTAATATGCAACAATATCCAAATCAAATGCAAATGGGTATGCCTATGCAACAATATCCAAACCAAATACCTAACCAACAAATAAACATAAATATAACAACTAACGAATCTAAAAAAACGAGTAAAAATAAATTACTTGCTACTATTTTAGCATTATTCTTAGGTGGATTTGGAATTCATAAATTTTATTTAGGCAAACCTTTTTGGGGAATTTTATATTTATTATTTTTTTGGACAGGTATACCAGGACTTGTTGCATTTATAGAGGCGATTTGTTATATATGTACATCAGATGACAACTGGGATAAAAAATACTAATAAATAAAAAAAGCAAAAAAATGTTGTCTGAAACAAAAAATACTAAAAGAAACAAATATTTAGCAGCATTTCTCGCTTGTTTGGGAGGAATAGTTGGACTTCATCAATTTTATCTAAAAAAACCTTTTATAGGTATATTATATATATTATTTTTTTGGTGTTCTCCAATAGTAGCTTTTATAGATGCATTCGTTTACCTCACAACATCTGATGAAGAATGGGACAAAAAATACAACAAAAAATTTACTAACACTAATAACTAAAAGCGGAGTTCAAAAAAAATAATGAATTCCGCTTTTTTATCAATAAGTGAAGGATAAAAAAGATAAAGATAAAATTTAATATAATAATTAGACGAAAAAGGAGGCATTATGAGAAAAATTTTCTTTTGCATTTTAATGGGTATTCTCTTAGCTTCAACTTTGTCATCACAAGTATTTGCTCAATTTGATGAGCTTCAAATATATATGCCAGATGAACCCCTTCCCTATGATTCTACTCCACTTACTCAAAGATTAGGAGGAATAAAAGGAAAAGTTATATCATTAGGAAAAAAACCATTGTCAAATGCTTCAATAATTTTAAGCAATGGTATTACTGCAACAACTGATTCAAATGGTGATTTTGAAATAAATAATATAGAAGCTGGAGTATATGGAATAGATATATTTAAAGAAGGGTATAAACATGCTCATAGTAATATCCTTGTAAATGAAAATGAACAAAGAACAGTTCTTGTTGATATATCACCATTAAATTATTCTAAAACCCAAGCCTCTAAAAAAAGAGAGAATAGAGTAGCACAAAGACCACAATATACAACAATGAATATAAAAGCATATCCAACAAAAGATCTCACAGGTGGATTTCACAATTATGGGAAACATTGGTGGGTATATTCTATAAAAGTTGAAGATAAAGATGGAAATGGAAAATGGAGCGAAATATATAGAAGACCACATCATGGCGACGGATTTAGCTCTGCAATAAAAGAATTGTATTGTAAAGATGTAATAAAAGGGCATGAATACAGAATTGAAATAGAATGGCGAACATTTATGGGTGGAGATTCAAAGATAAGATATTGGGACGAAGTAATCGACAGAGATGATAAAAATTTTATTTTTGACAATCCATCGGGATATTAATCATTTATAATATTACAGAAAGTGAGAGTTTTAGCATGTTTAAACAAGTTTTGACAATTTCATTGCTAATTATTTCTATAATATTTTGTTGTTCTTGTAAACAAGAACAAAAGAAAACTCCCCCACCTCCAACAAGACAAATACATGCAAAAACTTTAACGACATCCCAAGATATAATTGATGCTGTAAATAATAATGATGAAGACGAACTGCAGGCAGCTTTAGAAAAAGCTAAAATGTCAAAAGACCCAAATTTTTATAAAAAACTTGCAAATACGACTGTACAACATGATTATTCAATGTTACATATAGCGATTTGGAAAAATAATGCTCGACTTGCAAAAGTTCTATTATATTACGGAGCAAATGTAGAAGCAAAAACCGAATGGGGATTTACTCCACTTCATGAAGTTACAAGATGTGAAGAAACTAATGACAGACAAGAAATTCTTGAAATGCTTGTAAATAGAAATGCCGATGTTAACGCAATTACAAATACAGGAAACAGTCCCCTTGACATAGCTGAAATACAAAATAATCAAGGTCTTGCAAAAATTTTAAAAAGAGCAGGAGCAAAACGAATGAAAGGCAATTTAGACCTTCCGCCTGTTCCAGAATTTATGAGGCAGAACCAAGATAATTTGGATTCTGATGATTAATATTTTTAAATGTATGTGAAGTATTTTCTATAAATTATTCACAAACTTTTCATCATATACTCTAATTATTAAGGAGAAAAAATGAAAAAATTTAAGCTAATACGTGGCAAATTCTTACTTCCTATGACAGAAGATATGCCAAGAATATCTGACGGATATGTATTAACAGACGAAAGTAAAATTTCTGAAGTCGGCAAATGGACAGATGAAATTGGTAATAACATCATAAAAAGATGTGGAAACGAATTACAAGTAATCGGTCTTCAACATCAAAAAGATGAAATAACATCTTCTGATGTTCCAAAACTTGAAGGAGTTATAATGCCAGGCTTTGTAAAAGCCCATGGACATGACCACGAATCTCCACTTATTGGAATAGCAAAAGATCAACCTTTGACAGCTTGGCTCGACAATGCAGTAAATCAATTCACAGGATTTATGAATGCCAAGAGAGATGAGCTTACAAAACATTTTGGAAAATCCCCAAACTATGTTACATATATAAAAGCAAGAGTCGATGATATTTTCTATGGTATCACATCAACAATGGTTCACCATTGTAACCACGGCAAATATCATGTAGGCGATATAGTTCAAGCAAATGTTGATGCAGGGACAAAAATGATAATTGCTGTCGGAGCCCAAGACAGAAATTATGACAAACGCATACTTGATACCCCTGAAATCGCTTATGAAAGAATGAACAAATATATAAACGAATTCAGAAATGCAAAGAGAACAAGAATTATCCCAGGTCCAGATCAAGATTTTTCAAACGGTCCAGAGCAATTAAAAAAGTTAAAACAGTGGGCTAATGAAAACGGAACACTTATTCACATACATTCATCAGAAGAGCCAAAAACAACAGCTTGGTTCAGAGAAAAATATGGAATGACACCTGTTGAATATTTCGAGAGCATAGGTTTCTTGGATAACAACACAATAGTTGCCCACCAAGTAAACTGTACAGAACACGATCTCGAGATATTGCAAAAGACAGGAACAGTAGTTGTTCACAATCCACTTGCAAACACAATACTTGGCTCAGGTATGCCACCAATTTTAAAAATGATGGATATGGGTATTCCAGTTGTTATTTCTACAGATGGATCAGGAAGTGCAGATAATCAAAATATATTGGGAGCAGCAAGACTTGCAGCACAATACCAAAAAGCATTACACCAAGACGCTTCGCTACTTCCTGTAGAAAAACTCTTGAGACTTATAACAGCAGAGCCAGCAAAACATCTCAGAATGAATACAGGTATTCTTGAAAAAGACAAAGACGCTGATATCATATTCATTGACACCACATATCCAAATTTGACACCAACAAGAATCACAAACGTAGCTGAAAATTTGATTTGGGCTTCAAATGGAAATGAAGTAAAATATGTCATAGCAAATGGAGAATTATTGCTTGATAATGGCAGATTTACAACACTTAATGACAAGAAAATAAAAGAAGAAGTTCTCGAATTGTCAGAAATGTTTGATGAATATGCAAAAACTGCTCCACAAATTAATGACACAGGAGCTCATCAGAAGTAAAAAATAAAATTATAAAATAAAGTAGCTGATCAATGTTGACCAGCTACTTTTTATTTTATACTAAACAAAAAAATTATTTCTTATTCTCTCCACTACGGTCTTTTCCTGTTATATATCTAATGATAATTGGAGCCACAATCAAAATGGTTATAAATCCTCTTATATCGCCTCTCCGTCCATGATGAACAAGATAATGATCTGGTGCTAATCCAAATAATGACCAAAAAGAATCAAATAATTTACCCAAAGAATCAGAAAAATTAAACCAAGACAATGGTTGAACAAGACTCCAAATAACAATAAATATTGCAATAGAAATAGCACTAAAAAATATAAAAGCTATTCTCGTGCCAGCAGAATCATCTTTTCTATCACAAAGAAGATCTTGTATTATCTTTGAATAAGTAATAGGAGGATTATTTTCTTCTATCTTCTTCCTTAATTCTGAAACATCTCTGACATAAAGTTCAGAGGTTTTCTGTCCACAAAAAGGACAATTTACATCATAATCATCTATTTCTGCTTTACATTTACTACAATGCATATCAATTTTTTCCTATTTTAATCATTTTTAATATCTAATAAACGATTCATTTCATTAAATAGTTTGGTACCTTCTTCTATTGACAATAAACCTGTAATGTAAAAAACACTTCTCTTAAAAATTGATTTTCCAATCCGAATTGGATCATAAGTTACTATGCAAATAGAACAAAGCTGTTTTCCGTCTACAACTCCAAATTCTCTAAGTCTAATTGTATTTATATCATTTTTTTCAACAAATAAACTATGTTTTTTAGATTGAACATGAATTCCTTTTGAAGTAACTTCAAAATCAGATTTATTCATAGACTCTAATATCTCTGGAACTTTACAAACGGCACAAATAAAGGCATATAAAAAAATAACAAAAATAATAGTCCCAATTTCAAAAAAACATCCATCCAAAAAATCAGACAAAGTAGTTATAAAATAAGAAGAAACGAGCACAAATAAAACAAGCCAAATATAAAAATAATTTGTCATATAGTCAAAAAAATCTTTTCCTGAACCTCGAAATGTAATTCTGTCATAATCAAAGTTAATAAAATGATTTTCTTCTTTATATTTATAGTACATAAAATCCTCATTTTTTTAAGTATAGCTTTTGTTAAACTCTATTTTTACATATTTAACTTGTTAGTTTTCTGCCTACACCCTCTATTTATCCAGGTTATGAATATCCTTCATGAATTCTTCAAAATTTAAAGCATAAGTCTAATAACTTCTAATATCAAGTATTTTATTTATTTCATTTAACAAATAATTAGCTTCTTCCTCTGACAATCCCTCAACCATATTAAAAACGGTTCTCTTAAAAATTGATTTTCCAATCCTAATTGGATCAAAAGTCACAAGATAAATACAATAAAAATCGTATCGTCCCATATTTCTAACTCTAAACGCATTTATATTATTTTTTTCAACAAATAAAGAACGAGTTTTAGATTTAATTTTGATTCCATTTTGACAAATTTCAAAATCAGATTTATTTTTAAGTTCAAAAATATTTGGAATCTCACGCAGAGCATAACTAACGCCACAAAAGAAAATAACCAAACAAATAGTAGTAATTTCTATTAAATTTCCAGTCTTAAAAAAATTAGGCAAATTTAAAAAAACATAAAAAAAGGCTGGCAAAAATAAGGCAATCAAAATAAAAATATAATTTGTCATATAGTCAAAAAAATCTTTACCAGAACCTCTAAATAATATCATATCATCAAATTTTCTAAATTCCAAGTTATTTGGAAGAGAAATATCTTCTTCGTTCATAGCTCCTCACTTTTTTACATAAACATTTTGACAAACTTGCTTCTAAATTTTACTTAAGAGAAAATAAATTCTAACTTTTTGTTAATTGTTCCATTTTTTACAAAAGGCATAGAATCAAACTGCTTCAAATTATGCTTTTTTATCTCTTGTTTTTCATCAAATCCAAGGATGTAATTCACAGCAATTCTAAATATAATTTCTGTAGGAGCAAGCCCAAAAACCTGCTTTTCAAAAATATGTTTATAAATATTTATAAGCTACTTTTATTTTTTTAGAGGCTGTGAAAAAAGTCCTAAAAAAGAAAAGTAATTATAAAGTTAATTCTATTTATTTTAACACCTATTTTAATTAATTGTATTTTGAAATCCACCCAAATAGGCAGTATTTAGAGGTGATGTCATTGCGAGGGAGCTCTGTGCGACCGTGGCAATCTAAGCCTGTAAATTATTATTTACTAAAAAATTAAGTCGATCGACTATATTTAGAATATTGTACTCGATCTACTTCATAAATTACTAAATTTAAATTAAGCGGTTGAGATTGCCACGGCTCCACCTTGTGGGTAAAGGTATTAAAAACTCTAATGAGTTTTTAACTATTTTCTGAGCCTCGCAATGGCAAAGTGACAGTAAACAGAGATATATTGGATAGTTTTCAGCAAATTTTTATTTACTTATTTTTTAAAATGAAGATTATATAAAATAAAAAATAAGGCTGTGAAAAAATATTTACTTTTTCACAGCCCCGTAAGCTCTTCCAATTTTACACTCCGTTCTATTTTATCCAAGAAGAAGGGACTGCAAAGAGTTGCCAAGGATTTATTGGGACACCGTGACTATATGTTGCCCAATGAAGATGTGGACCAGTTGATGCACCTGATGAACCAATAGTACCAATAACTTGTCCTTTATTAACTCTCTGTCCCTCTTTTACACAAATAGAACCCATGTGAAGATATAGGCTACCTACTCCTCTGCCGTGATCTAAAACAAGAACAGTGCCATGAAGAACTAAATTCTCCCTTGCCATAACAACAATAGCATTTTGAGGAGCTACAATATTACAGCCATTCCAAGAAGCTATATCTATTCCTTTATGAAATTCAGGCTCAGGATCGTCGTTGTAATATCTTCTGAGACCATAACCTGTAGATGTTCTACCTTGAACAGGCTTTGTAAATTGACCATCCCATTCAATGTCATCAACACCTGCTTTTAATGCCTCTATAATAGCATCATTATCCCTGTCAGCCTGTGGATTGTCATATTTTGCAAGTTGATCTTCTGACATCCAAAGTTGCTGTGTTCCATAAGATTTTGATTTAATAGTTATTGTTCTTGAAAATGAATATTTATTTCCATTTTCTTCGATATTTACATCTATTTTATAATCCCCTGATTTTGTTGCAAGACCAACAGGAATACTTGTAAATAAAGTGTTTTTGTCATTTTCGAAATCATATTCATTATTGTTAAAAGTAACTGTCCCTGTAGCTTCTTGTGAAACACCATTTATTTCAGCAAACAAAATACTTCCCTGGGTAAATTCACCTTTTAAAACAAGTGAATATTTCGAAATTTCATTCGAATATATATTCGAAATTCCGAATAAAAATATAAAAGAAATCAATAAAACAAAACAATATTTTAAATATCGTATCATACTTTTTTACTCTCTTTAACTTACCAAGTTATAAAGAATTGAATTCTTCCTCTAATTTTTTGATGTAATCTGGATATTCAACTTCTAAAATGTTACGACAAGAATTATAAAGTCTATCTATATTTTGAGTCATAACAGTCCAAATAAGTTCAAAATCAAAATTATCATAATCCTGCTCAATCTTGCATTTAACTCCATTTATCTTTTCCCAAGGAATATACTTATTGACATTTTTTTTGAAATTATCTGACATTTCATCAAATAATTCCCCTATTTGAAAAACATAAAACGCACACATATTACATTGTGGAAAATTTTCCTTTAACACAAATTTAGAAAAATCATTTTCAAACACCATAGCAATTTTTTTTATTTTTTCACAATATTTCATTATATAAAATATTGTGGTCAAATTTTGATGTAGATTTGCCATTACAATAATTCCTTTACATTTTTATTATTATACCCTCATACCAGTTACAAATGTCTTGTTACCACCATGTGTCTTAGATATATTGAGTGCATTTTCAACAGATGAAATAAGTGAGGTTTTGTCCTGAGCATCTTGTGGGAACATAGAAACTCCAACAGAAATTGTAGTTGAAGCACGTGACCTACGCATTCTATTCATATTTTTCCTTTCGAATGAAGTTCTTATTTTTTCAGCAGCTATATAAGAATTTCTCCTATCTGTCTGTAATAATATTATTACAAATTGACCAGCTTGAATTCGTGCAGTTATATCAGTATCTCTTACCTCTTCTCTTATGACTTCTGACACTTCTCTCAAAACATCTTCAGACCAAGTCGATCCAAATTCATCGGTTAACTGTACAAAATTATCTATCTCAACAAGTACAATTCCAAGCTCAATTCTGTATCTCTTACTTCTATTGATTTCTTCACCAAATCGCTCATTGAAATATACTGCATTATAAAAACCTGTTAAATCATCAAACATACCACCTGAAACAGTCTTTTGGAAAAGTTGAGCATTTTGCAAAGTTACTGCAGAAATATCTGCATAAGATTTGACAAGTTCTATCATCTCTTCATCAAAAGCATTCGATTCCTCTTTTCCTAAATAAAAAAGTCCTAAAAGTTCTTCTTCATAAGAAATTGGAACAACTAAAGCACTATTTTCATAATTAACAAGAGTTTTATATTCATTTCCTTCAATCTCAATACTACAATTATCTATTTTAAAAATTTTCTGCATTTCTGCGGAAATTCCAACTATTCCATCACCAATTTTTAAACTATAATTTTTAAAATTCTCAGAATATGGACTATAAACCATTTCAGCAAATATTTCTGTTCTCTTATCAACAGTATCAAGCATAAATAAAATACAAGTTTGAACAGGAAGTAACTTTATCAAATGTTCAATAACAGACACATAAGCTTCTTGTAGATTCAAACTCTTATTCAAATCAACAGTAACACTTATCAAATTTTCCGCTTTTTTCAAATTTATATTAAGTTCAGCATTTTCTTGCATGACTTTTTTCAATTTAGTATCAAAATTAACAGTAAGTTCATCTTCTTTTGCCCTAAAATTTTCATTTTGAGTAGCAAATTGTTTTTTCTGTTCATTATATTTTTTATAATTTCTATCAGCTTCTTCCTTAAATTGAACTATTTTATTTTTATAGTCATCAAGTTCATTATCTTTTTCATTCAAAGCATTAATAAGCCCCTGTATAGTCTGTTTATCAGTAGCAGTGGCCTCAGATATCATTTTCTTTTCTTCTTCTGTCTTTAGATAATCCAAATTTTTTTCATCTTCAATTTTAACTGCTAAACTATAAGACCAAAAGATAGGAAAAATAAAAAGTAAATATATTTGTATAGTCATCCAAATATTAAGTATAACATCTTTTATTGTATATGACTTTGGTGCATCATCTATTGCAACATTTATAGTACTTATTTTTCCCCATTCTACACCAAGCATAACAAGAAATATGACGCCAACAAGTCCTAAAATAGCATTAGACCATATATTTTCTAAAAAACATTTTGATTCAAGAGCTGGTAAAACAATAGCAACAAACACATAAGGACTTCCTAAAAGTGCAATGGAAAACATACCAACAGCGACATCACCAAAAACAAGCAATTTAATTTTGCTTTTATCGGTACTAAAATTTGCCAACCATACGCAAGCTATAATATGATAGACTAATAAAAAAAATGGAATTGCAACTTTGGCAATACCTTCAAGATGTATTGCCATAATAGGGGTAAAATATCCATCCTTATTAATAAAATAAGTCAAGACAAAGGCCAGTATCAGTGCAAAAAACCTAAATCCTATCAAAAAAGTTTTCAATTTTTCAGATTTTACAAATTCAAAATTGCCATTCATTATAAAATCCCCAACAAAAAAAAAATGATAACAAAAAAATTTTCTCCATAGAAAAAAAAATATCCTTTGTAAAATAATATAAAAAAAGATAATATAAATTTTTGTAGTATATTATTATAAAATAATATTTTTATAAATGAGGTATTATGTTTAAAAATTTAATAAAAGCATTAAAAGGACTTTGGGAAGCTTTTTTAAATCTTTTTAGAAGTCCTATAAAAACTGCTGAAAACAAAATCAAAGAACTCAAGGAATTACAGGCTAAATCAAATGAAAGTTTAGGCAATATGAAAGCCTTAACAATAAGTACAAAAAGAGAACTTGAAAAGAAACAACAAGAAATAAAAGATCTCACCAAAAGAGCTGAGTCAATACTAAAATCAGCTCAAAATGGCAAAATTTCCCAAGAGCAAGCCGATATAGAAGCAGCAAAAGTTCTAAAAGAAAAAAGTATAGCACAAAAAGAAGCTAATCATTTTGCTTCGCTCATAAAAAATTATGAACTTCAAGCATTAAAAGCAGAAGAAGCTGTTTCATCTATAAAACATCAAATTTCAGCTCAAGAATCAGCAATAGCAAATTTAAAAGCAAGAAAACAAGTTGTAGATTCGACTAAAGAAATACAAGAAGGTTTAAACAATATATCAAAAGGTTCAACAGGAAATAAACTAAGACAACTAAAAAGTGAAATCACAAGAGATGAAAATGCAATTTCCGCTTCAAATGAAGCATATACAGACATGATTGGTTTGGATGATCCTCTTGCTGAAGAAGATACATCATCTTCTCTACTATATGATCCTAATATCAATTCTGAGCTTGAAATGATGAAAAAACAACTTTCTTCAGGAACAAGTACATCTGAAGAACCAATACCACAAAGTCAAAATTATGTAAAAAGTTAAAAAAGGAGAAAAAAAATGTGTTGGATGATATTCTTTTTATTAATGGCAATAGTATTAATTATTGTAATATGCATTAGAAATGCACAAATTCCCAAAAAAGCAAAAAGAAATAAAAATGAATTAAGTGTTTTAAACCTTGAAAAAGGCGGAGTATTTAAAGTTACTGGATTTGGTCCAGAATCTGAAACTCTTGAACTTACAGTACTGGATAAACACTTATATAAAGCAGGAGATTTCAGTTGGTTTGAACTCGAATGTGATAAAGGCACAGGAGAAAAAGTTTGGGCAGAAGTTGAAGATGATGATGAAATAATTGTAAGTATCGTTTTAGAAAAACTCGGATTAGAAGCTGTTCCTGAATTAACACCACAGAGATTGACAAAAATTGATGATGACGAATCTGGTTCAGTAACCTATGGAAGCAGAAAATTCTTCTATCAAGATTCAGACAATGCTACATTTTATAAGAGATGTGAAAGAGCAAATGCAGAAAGACTCTATTATTGGGATTTCAAATCAACAGACATGGGCATTACATACTCTCTAAGTGTTGAAAAATGGGGAAATAATGAATATCAAGTATTCTGTTCTCAAGAAATGAAACCACAACAAATAACAGTATATAAAAACTCTTCTGAAAACTAAAAAATGGAGATAATTTTATGAAAATAGATCCAAATCAAGATAAAGACAATCTTATCTTTATAAACAATCTCTGTCTCATATTGTCAATATTTTCAATTATTTACTTCATCACTGCATTTACTTTGATGAATACAGGAACTCCAATAAAGACCTGTAAATTCACCGATGGAATGGAAATTCCAATAGAAGTTAAGGACAAAGCAGAAGTATATAAAGTAGAAGCTTACTACAGCGGAAGAATAAATGGTGAAAATGTTTCTATCACAGGTGAAGTTCTCGATGAACACGACGAAACATTGTACGAATTCGGAAAAGATATGTGGTTTGAAGAAGGTCGAGATGATGAAGGTTATTGGAGTGACTCAAGCAGAGATATGTCTATTGAATTAGCCTTTAAAGAAAAAGGAAAATATAAAATTAAATTAAATAAAGAAGGCTCAGCAGATAATGCAATAAACAATTCTATAGAAATAAAAATCAAAAACAAAGTCAAAAGTTATGTAGGATTTACACAAGCTGGAATAGGAGCAGTTCTTCTTGCACTTTTAGTATTTTATATATTCAATGCAAGTTGGGTAAATTCAGGAATAGGTAGTGCAGTAGAAGAAATGACTGATGATTAAAGCAAGAAATAATTTTACACAAAACTTGTTAATTGACAGCTTAACAACATAAACAAAAAAAAGAGAAACTAACTGGAGAAATTTTATGAGAGATGCAATAGGATATCTAATTCTAATAGCTTTTTTAGTTGGAATATTTATATTTTGTTGGAATACATCTGATTATGGTTATGGATACCCAGGTTATAAAGGTTATCACAACCACAGAGCTTATCATGTATATTATTTTGGTTATTGGGGAAATTATGACAGACCATCAATGGCAAGCAATAGAGAAACAAGCACAGGTGGTTCAAGATTTTCAAAAAAAGGGATAAGTGGTGGAAAGTAAATCAGATAAGTTAACAGCAAAAGAAGCTGGCATACTTTTAATATCTGTCTGTATTGTCGGATTCTGTACTATAATTTATGAATTATTGATTGGTGCTGTATCATCTTATTTTTTAGGTGATAGCATAAAACAATTTTCCATTGTTATTGGTCTTTCTATGACTTCAATGGGAATAGGAACTCTTATTTCAAGATTCATAACAAAACATCTAATATCCATATTTGCAGGAGTTGAAATATTACTTGCAATAATAGGTGGATTTTCAGTTCCAATATTATATTTTGCATATATGTCAGAGACATTTTACTATCCAATAATGTGTTTGACAATATTGGCAATCGGAACTTTAATAGGTCTTGAAATTCCAATTCTCACAAGAATCATGGAAACATATTATGACTTAAAAAGTAATATATCAAATGTACTTTCTCTTGACTATTTAGGTTCATTTGCTGCAACACTTGTTTTCCCATTTATAATGGTTCCATTTTTGGGATTGTTCAACACATCTGTTGCAACTGGAATGTTAAATCTAATTGTTGGTGGAATAAATATATATTGGTTCCAAAATAGACTTCTAAAAAGACAGAAAACAAAATTATATATTTCATCTGCTTGCTCTCGTCTGTATTGGACTTATAGGTATGTTTATATATTCTTCCAATGTAGTAAAATTTTGGGAAAAATCAATATATAATGACAGAGTTTTTTATTCCAAAAAGACACAATATCAACAGCTTGTAATGACAAAAAGAAAAGATGATCTCAGACTATATATTGACGGAAATGTACAATTTTCTTCAATAGATGAATTTCGTTATCACGAACTTTTGACACATGTTCCACTTTCAATAGTGGCAAACAGAGAAAATGTCATTATATTGGGTGGTGGAGATGGTCTTGCTGCAAGAGAGATATTAAAATATGACGATGTAAAAAAAATAACATTGGTAGATCTCGATCCTGCAATGACAGAGCTGTCAAAAAACGACAAGCACATAAGCAAATTAAACGAAGGAAGCCTATCAAATCCAAAAGTTCACATTATAAATGACGATGCGTATAAATATATTGAAGAATGTAACGAATATTTTGATGTGATAATAATAGATTTGCCTGATCCAAATAATACAGCACTTGCAAGGTTATATAGTAAAGAATTTTATCAAAATGTAAAAAATCATCTTTCAAAAACAGGTATAGTTGTAACGCAAGCATCAAGTCCTTTCTTTTCACCAGAGGCTTTTTGGTGTATAAATGAAACGATAAAAAGTGCAGGATTTGAACATACTTACCCATATCACGGCTATGTGCCTTCTTTTGGTGATTGGGGATTTGTAATGGCTTCAAATATCAATTATGATGTAAATAAATTCAAACTAAC
>CADAWZ010000041.1 GCA_902791745.1 uncultured bacterium | reverse complement strand
GTTTCAGCTTTTGCTGTTTGGATACCGTTGAAAAGTATATTGTCAGAAAATACATCTGTGCTTTTGCGAGGGTAAAATTATACAGAAAAATAGGTTTTTTCACATATTTAATTATTTACGGTTACGCCAATTTTTGGATATAATACACTCACTTAGACAGTTTTTTTCACAAATTGGGAGCTTTTTTATTATATCTACTATGAAAAAAACTGATGCGTTCGTTTAATTATATCGCACAAAATTGGCTATTGGATAGTTTACCAACACGCCCTAAATAGTGCAGATTGACAAAGATTTTTACAAGATTGATGATTTTTCTATTGATAGGGGAGAATTTATCTGTATAACAGGAAGATCAGGCTGTGGAAAAACAACTTTTTTAAATATTATTGGTTTTCTTGATTTTCCTACATCTGGAGATTTGTTTTTTGAAGGAAAAAAAATTGCTTTTTCAAATTCTGAAGATATGACTGTTTTTAGAAGAGAGCATGTTGGTTTTGTTTTCCAAAAAATATATTTACAATTTCATTTAACAGTTCTTGAAAATATATTACTTCCTTTGAGATATTCAGGCAAAAATTATGAAGAGGGATTAAAAAAAGCTAATGAACTTCTTGAAATTCTTGAGATTTCAAATAGAGCTGATTTTTTTCCAAATGAATTATCTGGGGGAGAAGCTCAGAGAGTTGCAATAGCAAGAGCTTTTATAAATTCGCCAGAGCTAATTTTGGCTGATGAACCTACATCTGAATTGGATACTCAGTCATCTTCTATTATAATGAAATTATTGAGGGAAACATCAGATAAATATAATGTTTCTATTATAACTGTTACACATGATCCACTTGTTTTACCATATGGTGATAGGGTTTTATATATGGAAGATGGAAAATTTATAAAATAAAATATATTATAAAATAATTCGTCTATTTATATATATAAAAAAAGGCGGTTTTTTGAAATGAAGAAAATTTTTTCTATAGTTTTTATTTCTGTTTTTATATTTTTAGCAATTCCAAATCCTGTTTTTGGAGCAGATAGACAAAAGGCTATTATGCTTAAAGAACAGGGAAATAAGGCAATGACTGCAGGGGATGATAAAAAAGCTGTTGATTTATATATCAAATCAATAAAGGCTGATCCTTCATATGCAAATTCTTACAATAATATAGGAATGATTCTTGATAAAAAGGGAGATAAAGAAAAAGCCTTAAAATATTACGAAAAAGCTATAAAACTTGACAAAACTTTATTTCAGCCAGTTTTAAATACTGCTTTTATCTATTTTGATAAGGGAGATTACAAACAAGCAAGAAAATATTGCGATCAAGCCATGAAGTTAAATCCTTCTGACAGTGATTGTATAAGTTTAAATGGTCAATTACTTGAAAATTCTGGAAATCCACAGGCTGCTGCAGAATATTATAAGAAATCTGTAGAAGCAGACCCAAATAATTATAAGTCAAATTTTCTTCTTGGAACATATTATTTTAACCAGAGAATGTATGAATCTGCATTAAAATATTTGAGAAAAGCTGTTAATTTAAAACCAGATGATTCAGGTAGTCTTTTTAATTTGGCACAATCGGAAAAAATGACAGGAAATTTTGATTCAGCTGAAAAACATTTTTTAGCATACTTAAAAAAACGCCCAGATGATATAGAAGGACTTTTTAATATAGGACAAGTTAAAATAAAAGCTGGTAAAAATAGAGAAGCTGTTCCTTATTTCAAAAAATTTTTAGAATTAGCTCCTAAGGACGATAAAAGAGTTCCTATGCTTAGGAGTTTTTTAGGTCAAACTGGGGCATAATCCTTAATTGAGAGGGAAAAATTTATGAATGATGAGAATTTAGAACAAAATGTTTCTGAAGAACAAGAAAATTCAGAACAAGTATCATCTAATGAAGAGATACAGGACAATGGGGAAACAGAAGGAAATTATGATAATAATGGTCAACCATGGCCTATGTCTTTTACTAAATATGATGATTATTTACAATCAGAGAATAAAAACAAAAAAAGCAAGATAGGATTAGTTCATATAATTGTTTTTGTATTTGTGATAATAGCACTTTTTGCTTTGTTTTTCTTTCTTGGATTAAAGCCAATGTTGGATAAGATTAAACAAAGTGAAGATAATCCTTCGTCAAAAGTTTCTTATGGTAGTTCTCTATATGTTGTAACAGGTAAATTTATTGATCAGTGGAACCCTATAGATTGGTATACCCTTGAGAGAAATCCTCTTTCTTACAAATCATTTGGAGATGAAATACTTGATGAAATTTATCTTTATTCAGATTATATTTCTGGTAAAGACAAGCTTGGTTTTAAATCTGATCAATTATTTTGGGATGTAAATTATACTTTGATAAGAAAAGTATTTTTGGGTTCAGTTTCTGAAATAGATATAAAAAAAAGTGTTGAAAGAGAAATAAACCGTTTTTTTAAAGAACTTGATGTAAAAGATTTTAAATCTGATGTAAGTGACTGTAATATAGAAAAAGGCTTTCTAAAATCTGTAATTAGTAAATATGAGCCTAAAATACAAGAAGTTTTTGATAAAAAAAAAACATCTGCTAAGAAGATAGTATCATTTGATGAATTAGAAAATATATTTTCTTATGCTGTAATGACTGGATTGTATTTTGGTCTTAATGATCCATATTCTACACTTATGACTAATTCTGAATACTCAGATATGATGAGCAATTTGAATGAGGATACTTTTGGAGGTATAGGAGTTTATATTGAAAAAAGTCAGGCAAGTGATAGTCAACTTACTATTGTTGAACCTGTAGATGGAACTCCTGCTTTTAGAGCTGGTTTATTGCCAGGAGATGTCATTTATGAGATAGATGGAATGAAAACTCAGGGAGTTGATATAATGGTCTCTGTATCTAAAATGAGAGGACCTAAAGGTTCAGATGTCAAATTAAAAATTTTAAGAGACCATAAATATTTTGATGTAACTATTAGGCGTGATGACATTAAAATAACATCTGTTTCACATAAAATTATTAAATCTGATAAAGGAAATTTTGGATATATAAGAGTGAGATCTTTTGCTTCTGAGACTGCAGAAGAATTTGATACAGCTGTTGCAGAAATTAAAAAGCCATCTAATAATATTAAAGGACTTATTGTAGATGTAAGAAATAATGGTGGAGGATATCTTGTAGCTGGGCTTGAACTTTCAAGTAGATTTGCTGAAAAAGGGAAAGTTATTCACAAAGAAGTAGACCATGATGATAAAATTTTGTCTTGCTATTCTTTGAATAGACCTAAAGTCAATATGCCTTCTGTTCTTCTTGTTAATAGATTATCTGCAAGTTCTTCAGAAATATTTGCAGGGGCTTTGAAAGATAACAATTCAGCTATTTTAATAGGAGAGAGAACTTTTGGAAAAGGTTCTGTTCAACAGGTTTTTGAACAGGATAATGGTTGTGCTGTAAAATTAACTATTGCACATTTCTTATCACCTAATGGAAGCATTATTCATAAAAGAGGTATAAAACCAGATATAAATATAGAGATGAAACCAAGACTTGTTGGCAAAAAAGATGATATTCAACTTCAAAAAGCCATAGATGAATTGTCTTCTAAATTTTAATATACTTACATTAACCAAAGGAGGAATTTTATATGTCAAGTGTATGTCCAAGATGTGGTCATCCAATGAATGAGGAACTAACTGAAACTGGTATAATGGGAATGAAAGTAAAGGGATGTACTCATTGTGGAGGTTTTCTTGCTGACTATTCAAGTACAAGTGAAGTAATGGTATCGGCAGATATTGCTTCAAAATTTACTGAACCACCAGGAGAATTGTCTCCTGAGGCTTATACCCCAGTAGATGGTAAATGTCCAATATGTGGTGGTAAATTTCATCCAGTACCTGTAAATTTTGATTTGAGCAATGATGTTGTATATCTTGATCAGTGTGAAGGATGTAGTGGTATTTGGTTTGACAAGGGAGAATTAAAGAAAATATTTGATTTAGTTTTTAAGGAATCAATAGAATTGGGAAGCATAGAAGAAAATATAGAAAATTCTAATGGTGAAGTAAATTCTAAATTTAATTGTCCAAGATGTAATAAACATACTGGTGGAGCATATGGGAATATAATGGACATCAATGTCGTTAAATGTAAAGAATGTGACGGCATTTGGGTTCCTGGTGGTCAATTTGAAGCTCTTGGAGACATCAGAGGAATGCAAGTTAGTGATTCATTAAATGATGTTGTAAAGAGTGTAGGAGAAGGTGCAGAGGCTGTTCAAGGAGTTTGTCCAGATTGTGGCTCTGTTTTGAAAAAATGGGAAAATCTTCCTGAGAATATAAAAGATTTGTATATTGATTGTTGTCCAAACTGCCATGGTTTATGGTTTGATAAGGGGGAATTTACTTCTTTCTTTAGAATTTTAAATGATTCTCCATTTGTCCAAAAAGAATTTTTAGAGGCAGAACCGAACTTTAAAGAGCCAGCAGAGGAAAAAAAATCTGAATAGTTCTTATTAAATAAAAACTCCGAAGTAATTAATTACTTCGGAGTTTTTTGTTATTTATTTTTTATCTTCTTGTTTAGTCTCTTCTTTTTTGACTTCAGGTTTCTTATCTTCTTTTACTTTTTCATCAGTAGTTGATGATGAATTTTCATCAATTAATTCATAATTTGTTGTTGTCTCATTTGTTATTTCCTGTTTTGTTATAGGATTCTTTTTCTGCTCTTCACTTAGATTTTTCATTTTGCTTTGGTCTATTGTTATTACAGATGTTATTTTTGAGGTTTTATCTGCTTTTACAACATAACCATCATTTACATCAAATAGTATTGTTCCAGTTGTTTCTCCTTTAGATTCACTTGTCATTTTTGGAACTTCTTGTTGTTCTCCAGTTTTTCCAGCAGAAGGATTGACATATTCTTTATTTATATTTGTATTAGTTTTTTCTGTTATTTTTGCTAAACTTTTATTTTTATATTTTTCATATCCTTCAAATGTATATGTTTTGACAATGTTTATCTTGTCTGTTGTGTAAGGAGTTGAGGGAACTGTTTTATTTATTTTTATTTCCCAAGATTCTCCCTTTGTTGTTGGTTTGTCATCAAATTTTATTGATATTAGTGAATCACTGTCATTACTATCTTCTGTAACTTCTGTTCCATCTTTTTCAGTGATGACACCTTTGTCAGTCATTTTGAATTTTATTTTTTGTTCACTTATTTGAGGAATTGGCATTTCTTGAGTTTTTCCATCAATAGTTCTGCTCATTACTGCATCACTCATTGATATTTCAATATTTCTCTCGCCTTTATCTGTTATTGATTTTGTTTCTTCAGATAATACGAGATTTATTGATTGTTGCATTTCTGGAGCAGGATCTTTGCTATCTGACTGTTTACCTACCATTTTATTTGTTTCTGTGAATTTGTACGATTTGACTGTTCCTGCTTTTGCTTTATATTTGAAATCAACTGTATTTGATTGACAGCCACAGAACATTATTGAAGATACAAATATCAAAGCTGTGGCTATTAAATTTTTTGCAAGTTTCACTTTACTATCTCCTTAAATAAACATTATATATAATTTCAAATCTTTGATATATTCTTTTTATTTTATTTATTTCCTTGTTTGATATTTTTTATTAAAAGAAGGATTTTTATAATAAATATAGAATCGTTTTCCCCTTTTATTATTGATTTTTTAAAAAAATATTATTATTGTTTTTTTTTAAGATTTATCATGACTTCTTTTTTATATTCATGACCAATTTAGTTTTTTTTGAAAAAAATATTTTTTATCTGAAGGATTTACATGACCATTGAAGAAATTATCAAATTTAGTGAATTTTTATTTAATATGATATTTAAAAAAATATTTAATTGTATTTTTTTTTGAATATAGTCAGGGGGGACTGTTGATGTCCAGTAATTTGTTGAGAGAAACTGTAATAAATGAATCATTAAATACGAAACAAAATAAATCTGTTTTTTCAGATATAGATATGACACATTGGAAAGATTATTTGGGAGACATCATAACAGATACTCTTTGGCTTTTAGGGGCAAGAGATAAATCTGATACACATTCAGGTGATTACCATGGTAATTTTGTACCTCAAATTGCATATCAAGTTATAACGAGATATACAAAAGCAGGAGATACTGTTTTAGACCTTTTTAGTGGAATGGGAACTACATTGATAGAATGTTGCCATTTGGGTAGAAATGCTATAGGTGTTGAATTGAATCCAGAAGTTGTTTCTGCAAGTTCAAAAAGAGTTGCACTTTCTGAAAACCCTAAAAATATAAAAACTTGTCTTATTAATGGTGATTCTGCTTCATCTGAAATAAAAGATGTTATTCTTTCTAAATGTAGAGAATATGGAACAGAAAATGTTCAACATGTTATTCTTCATCCACCATATTGGGATATTATAAAATTTACAGATGATGAAAGAGATTTAGCTTGTTCACCTACATGTGAAGATTTTCTTGAAAAGTTTGCTCGTGTAGCCAAAAATGCTTATGATTTATTGGAAAGAGGTAGATTTTTGACACTTGTTATAGGTGATAAATATGCAAAAGGTGAGCTTGTTCCATTGAGTTTTGAATGTATGAATGTATGTAGAAATGTTGGATTTAAATTGAAAGCCATAAATGTAAAAGATATTCAAGGAAATGAAAAGGGTAAAGGCAAACAGGGAAATTTGTGGAAATATCGTGCATTAAAGCAAGGTTTTTATGTCTTTAAACATGAATATATAATAATATTCAGAAAGTAAATAATATCTGTAAAAAATCCCTATACAAGTAAGGTGTAGTGAATATGATAAATGCAATGGTTTATATAAAAGGAATAACTAAGGGCATATATGGAGCTGTAAGTGCTGTTGTATGTGATAGTTGGGGAAGAGTATTAAATAAAACTTCTATGTTTGTTGGTGAGACAACTTCTATTAAAGCAGATTTTACGGCATTACTTTTTGGTGTTGAAACAGCTGTTGAAGCAGAAGCTTCTTCTATGAAGATTTTTACAGATAATGAGACTTTAATTAGATATGTAAATAGACGTGGAAGTATAACAGATGAAGAAATCATAAAATTGATAGAAGATGTTAAATCCATTGCAGATGGTATCCCTTTTGAGGTAACTTATATTCATAATTCAAGAAATAAAGAAGCAGAAGCACTTGCTATTTCTGCTCTTGAAAATGGTTTAAAAGATATTGAAGAAGCAGAAAAACAAGAGAAAGCAAGATTGCTTGAAAAAGAAAAGGCACAAAAAGATGAACTTGGAAAACAGAAATTTGTAGAAGAGAATTTTAAAAAAGATGATGAATTAAATAATAACAATTTGCCTTCTGATAAAATTGATTCTGATAATCTAAATCCAAAAGTCACAAAAAAGAAAGTTGCTGTTGCTGCATTTAAAAGAGCTATGATTTTTGGCGATATTGCAGCTGATAGAAAATCTTCTTATAAAGATAAGATAAAGACAAGCAGTGATATTATACCTGATGAGAGAGAGGAAATACAAATTTCTGCAGGTGGTGTTGTCTATAAAAAGGAAGGTGGAAAATTTTTAGTTTGCCTCATAAGTAAAAAAAATGGTCGTATTTGGGCTTTGCCAAAGGGCAGAGTTTTGCCAGGAGAAGATTTAGAAGATACTGCTCGAAGAGAAGTTGCTGAGGAAACAGGTCATTTAACTCGTGTTACTGCTATTTTAGACCAAATAAGTTATTATTTTTATGTAAAAGAAGAAAATGTTTTGTATCATAAAACAGTTTATTTCTTTTTAATGCCACTTCTTGAAGAAAATTTTTGTACACCAGATGGGGAAGCGAGTAGTATTATTTGGATTACTCCAGGTGAGGCATATAAAAGGCTTTCATATTTAAATGAAAAAGATGTACTTAGAAAAGCACAAAAAATTTTGTTGATGGCACATTAAAAAAAGAGAGTTCAATTAGAACTCTCTTTTTTTATGTGTCTATTTTTTTATTATTCTTCCCAATCAAAAGTTCCAAAATCTTGTTTATGAGCTCTATATCCATTTGATTTGGCTGCATCATACCATTGCTTTGCTGTATTTTGATCTTTATTTGCACCTAATCCAAGATAGAAACAATTTCCTAAATTATACATTGCTGGTGGATATCCTTTAGTTGCTGCATTTACATAGTATTTAACAGCTTCTGCTGGATTTTGACCTGTTCCTATTCCATATATGTAACAATTTCCTAAATTTTTGCATCCAACTAAATCATCTTGTTCTGTTGCCTTTTTAAACCAGTTGAATGCTTCACCATGATTTAATTTTGTTCCATATCCATTCATGTAACATACACCAAGATTGTTCATGGCTTTTGAGTTCCTATTTTCAGCAGCTTTTTTATACCAATAAAAAGCCATTTCTGGATTCTCTTGCATATGTCTACCTTTTCTTGCATCATCTGCAAGTCTAATTTGGGCATTGACATCTCCATTTTCTGCTTGTTGCACTAACCTATCCATTGGATTTTGATAATTTTGGTTTGGATATTGGTTGTACTGGTTGTATTGATTTGGTGGTGGATACTGGTTTGGATATTGGTTGTATTGATTTGGTGGTGGATATTGGTTTGGATATTGGTTGTACTGATTGTATTGATTGTTGTAATTATTTGGTGGTGGGTATTGGTTTGGGTATTGATTGTATTGGTTGTTATATTGGTTTGGATATTGACTATATTGGTTTTGATTGGTTGTATATTCTGTAGTAGTTGTTCTTCTGTGATGGCGATAATATGAGTCTTTATCTGCATAAATAGGGGAAAAACAAAGTGCAGAAAGTAAAATTCCAAATGCGATTATTTTTTTCATAATTATTCCTCCTTTTTATTATTTACAATTACATAAGCTACTCTGACTATTCCAGAGCCAAGGACGTTGATTGCTGTGGCGATATTCCATATTATTATATACCCAGGGGATAAATTAGATAAAAGATTCCAACCAACGAGTATTCCTACTATAGCAAAGGATAAAAATAAGTCAAGTGCTTCTCCTATTCCTTTTATTTGTATTCCTTTTTCATTTTTTTTAGCTATATAATCGAGAATACATACATATTTTGGTTTTCTTCCTGTTTGTATTACTTTTATCATATCGTATAGATTGAACAATAAGTCTATTATTGCCCAGATAAAAAAAAGATAAAATAATGTCATTGCCCATTGGGTTTTGTATATATTCCTAATTGCATCACCTGCAAGAAATTTGTATGCTGCAAATGGAAATCCAATTGTTATATATGACATTAAATTAAAAAAATGTTGTTTTAAAAACAGTCTTATTTTTTCCATAATTATTTCTTGAATTCAACATTTAATAATGTTGTTAAAGATCTTTTTCCTTCATCATCTACTGCATTTATTGAATATCTATATTTCAATTTTATGATTGGAACTTTTATCGGAAAGCCACAGTGAACTTTAAAATATCCTTTTTCATCTGATTTTGTTTCTATTGCTCCAAGGCTATTGTCTGCTGTAAATGGTGTTACTCCTCCAATTTTAGGAGAAGGTGTTATAAATACTTTACAATTTGGTTTTGTTCTACCTATTATATCAAAATATTGATCGACTTTTGAATCATTTTCAGGTGATATTAACCTTATTTTGAAGAAAAAAGCCGAAATACTCAATACATCTTCTGATATTATCTCTTTTTCTGTTTCATCTGGAAGTGTGCAGACTGCTATTATATGTGAATTTTTTACATTATCACCTTGTTTTATTGGATATGATAATTTATAAAATCCATCACTTACTTCAGTCATGTTTTCTTCAATTTCAGATTTTTCTATTTTCATTATAACTTTGCAATGCTTGGGAGCTTTTAGTTCAACTTCTATTTTATCTCCCTCTTCAAATGGTTCTTCTTGTTTATTAAAAGTTAGAATGTATTCTTTATCTGTTGTTTCTTTTGTTGTTTCATTGTTTTGCAAAATGTTTTCTTGTGAATATACTATAGAATTTGATAATAATATAAGTATAAACAATATAAATGAGGTTTTTAAAAAAATATTTTTCATGTTCTTTACTCTGTATTTTCTCTTTAATTATCTTTTTGAAGGATTCTTATTTATTAAATAGAATTCCTTTTTATAAATAAAAAAAAGATAAGGTAAGTTTTTTACCTTTTACTATATATTAAATGTAATTTTTGAGGTGTTTCTATGCAGAGGAGAGTTGTTATAACAGGACTCGGAATTATTTCTTGTGTAGGTTTGGATAAGGAAACTTTTTGGAAGAATGTATCTGAAGGAAAATCAGGTATAAGTAAAATAGAAAGTTTTGATACAGAAGGCTTTACTGTACAAATTGCAGGAGAAGTAAAAAATTTCAATTCTGAAGATTATGGCATAAATAAAAAAGAAGCAAGAAGAATGGATAGATATGTACAGTTTGCTCTTGCAAGTGCTTCAGAGGCAGTAAAGGATTCAAAAATTGATTTTGAAAATGAAGATAAAGACAGAATTGGTGTTATAATAGGTTCAGGTGTTGGTGGAATGCATACACTTGAAGCCCAGTTAAAAGTTCTTGCAGAACTTGGACCAAGCAAAATAAGTCCGTTTTATATTCCAATGATGATTTCAAATATGGCATCTGGAAATGTTGCCATAAGATATGGATTAAAAGGTCCAAATTATGCTGTGGCTTCTGCTTGTGCTACATCACTACATGCTATTTCAGATTGTTATAGAATAATAAAAAATAATGAAGCAGATATAATGATTGCAGGTGGTTCGGAAGCTGCTATAACCCCTTCTTCTGTTGCAGGATTTGCAAATATGAAGGCTACTACAGCTTCACACAATGATTCACCAGAAACTGCTTCAAGACCATTTGATTCAAAAAGAGATGGTTTTGTTATGGCAGAAGGTGCTGGAGTTCTTGTTTTAGAAGAATTGGAGCATGCATTAAAAAGAAATGCTACTATATATGCTGAATTGGTTGGATTTGGATTGACTTGTGATGCACATCATATAACAAATCCATCTCCTGATGGTGCTGCTTCTGCAATGCGTATTGCTTTGAAATCTGCAGGAATTTCTATTGAAGATGTTGATTATATAAATGTACATGGTACTTCAACTCCTTTAGGAGATAAATCAGAAGTAACAGCTATAAAGTCAGTTTTTGGAGATAGAGCTTATCAGATACCTATAAGTGCTTCAAAGTCTGTCCTTGGTCATAGTTTGGGAGCAAGTGGAGTTATTGAATCTGTTGCTTGCATTATGGCAATTCAAAATGGAGTTATTCCGCCTACAGCAAATTATGAATATCCAGATCCAGATTGTGATTTAAATTGCGTTCCAAATGTTGCTATTAAAAAAGATTTAAAATATGTTTTAAAGAACAGTTTTGGATTTGGAGGACAGAACGCAGTTCTTGTTTTCAAAAAATATGAATAATTTGTCTGAACAAAAAAAAAAGGTTGTTGAGCCAGAACATTATAGAAAAAGTCTTGAAGATTTGACAGAACTTCTCGGAATTGAAAAGGATTATTGGAATTTTTTTTTAGAGGCTGTTACTCATTCTACATTTTGTGAAGAGAAGAAACCGACATGGTCTTGTAATGAGCGATTGGAGTTTTTGGGGGATTCAGTTCTTGATTTAATAATCAGTGAGGTTTTATATAAGAAATTCTCCGAAGAAAATGAAGGGCTTTTGAGTATTCAAAGATCTAATCTTGTTTCAACAGAATCTTTAGCAGAAATTGCTCGTAGTTTAAATTTGGGAGAATTTTTGCTTCTTGGAAAAGGTGAAGAAAATTCTGGTGGAGCTGATAAAAATTCTATTTTAGCAGATCTTTATGAATCAATAATAGCTGCAGTCTTTCTTTGCAAGGGGCTTAAATTTACATCAGAATTGGTTCTTAATCATTTTGAAGAAAAATTGAAAAATAGTTCAATAGTAAAAAAACCAGCAAAAAGCCTTCTTCAAGAATTTTCACAAAAAACATTTAAAAGTTCTCCTGTATATATAATAAATAGTATAGGAAAAAATGCCAATAAAAATTTTTTAGCAAAAGTTTCTTTGAATGGTCATATGGTAGGTCATGGATTTGCTACTACTAAAAAAGAAGCTGAGATGTTGGCAGCTCAAGAGGCTTTAGACTATATAGATAAGTATTCTTTAGAAGAATTATAATATATTTTTTATAAATAATAACATTATAAAAGGTGGTGTTTTATATCATGAAGCGTCCTTCACTTCAATTTTCAGTTCCATGTCTATCTGTAGATGAAAAAAATGGTCCTCCAACTTTTTCAAGTATCTTTTTTGAGTTACCATTTCCAAAATTCCCTTATAAATTCCCAGGGAGAGGTTTCTTTATTGCCAACAGTTGGATAAATGGTACTGGAAGATTTGCACAGGAAATCAAAATATATAAACCTGATCATAAAACAGATATCATAAAAACAGGAAAACAGCCTTTTGAACTAAAAGATGAGAGAACACCTTTTATGGCTGTAAACCTTTTTCAAGATGCTGTTTTTGAAACTCCAGGTGTTTATTGGGTTGAAATCACATTAGCTGACCAAAATGGTGTTTTAAAAGTTGAGTTGGAATATCCTCTTTCCGTAAGACTTGCAGATGAGGCAAAGAAATAGTTATTTTTAGTGAACTACCCAATGTACGGAAATTGTAAATATATTAAAAAGATAAATTTTTTATCATTGTTTTTAATAACCATTGGTTGTTTTTATTTCTTTTCTCTTCCTGCTTTTGCAGTTGATAATAAGAAAGAGATAAAACAGGCAGTGGTTAATTTTTTTTATTGCTTTCAACAGAAAAAATATAAAGCGGCATATAAATCTTTTTCGAGTAGCCTGAGGATGGATATTCCGTATTCTGAATTTTTGGCTAAAGCTGAAGATATAAAAAATGCACATATAAAAAAATTGATTATATATGATTCGTCTTCAAATATAGGAAAATTAAAAATAGAGGCAAAAATTGAATTAATTCATGAAGACAAATTATATAAAGCACTTTATGTTGGAACTTGTAATATTGTAAAGGAAAAGAATGTTTGGCGTGTGGCTTCTGTTTCACTTAAAGCCAAAGAAGCTACGCCTGTTGAAAAGATCGAGTTTGAATAGCTCTTAATGGAGGTATTGTTTTTTGAAAAAGAAGATTTTTTTTGCCGTTTTTATACCTTATTTTATATTACTTATTGTCTTCTTCGGTATATATTTTAATTATCGTTCTAACTATGCACTTAGTTTAGCAGAATCTATATTGACTGATTCTTTTAATAAAATTTTAGAAGATGCAAGATATATTGTTGAACATTCAGAAAATTATGAAAGTAAGCTATCAAGGAAAGTTTCACATTATGAGGTAGGTACTTATTTTTATGCTTGGCTGTTGAGAACAAATGGAGAAGAAGTTGCAGTATCTTTAGTTAAATCAAATAGTGATCCAGATGAATTGCAAGCTAACAAAGATTTATTTTTGAATAAAATAAAATCAAATCAACCTACAGGATATTACTCTGATAAATCGGATAATAATTATAAATTTATTTCTTATAGTGTTTTAGCAGATACAGACCTTATAATAGCTTGTGTTGCTGATATTCCCAAAAGTGCTTTACCACAGGCAGAGGGATTGGATTTTAATACTATTTTTTTATTTGTATGTTTATTGCTTTTGGGAATCGTTGCTTCAATGTGGTTTTCAAAATTTATTTCTAATCCTTGGACTAAATTAATGGCTTATGCCGCTATGGTTTTTAATGAATCTGCTCCCCCTGAATCTCCTGTTTTTAAAGATAGTGAATTAGATGGAATGGTATTCTTCCTTGATGGAATAGATTCAAAAAAGATAGAATATGTTGACGAGGATAGGAATAATATAACACATTTGCATGGAATGTCTTTGCTTGAAAAGGATATTTTCAAACAAATAGATAAAAAAGAAGAATTTGCAGTATGTGAAATTGCAATGAATTTTTTTGTTGCATATCAAAGTAGATATGGAAATCAAAAAGCAGATGATTTGATTAGATTTGCAGCACTTTGTATTGAAAGTGCTTGTGATGAATTTGGAATTCAGGGACAACCTGTATATCATATTGATAAAAGTAGATTTGTTATAATATCTATACCAGATAAAATTGTTGATATTGTAAAACATGCTGTAAAAATGTTTGATAAAAATATAAAGATGTTTTATGATGAAGCTGATGCATCTAAAGGTTGTATTGTAAGTAAGGATAGTGAAGGAAAAATTGGCACTTTTCCATTGACATGCTTAATTGCTGGAATAGCAACTAATAGATACATTCCTTTGATACATCCTCTTCAGATATCTTATATAACAAATGAAATTTTGATATATTTATCTGGAAGAGATTATAGTTGTTATATGACAGATAGAAGAAGAACAGATAGAACTCCTTATACAAAATCTGTTTCTTCTGAGCAACCTGAACAGTCAAATGATTAGATAGGAGGGATTTTTCTTGGAAAGTTATATAGATGAACAACTTTTTGAAATAGAAAAGAAATATAATGTAAATATTCTTTTTGCTGTTGAAGTTGGAAGTAGGGCTTGGGGAATAGAATCACCAGAAAGTGACTATGATGTGCGTTTTGTCTATATCAGGAAAAAAGATTATTATTTGAAACTTGAAACAATAAATGATGCTATTGTTTGGAAACCTGATAAAAAAGAAAAAAATCTTGACATGACGGGGTGGGATATTCAAAAAGCACTTAGACTTTTATATATATCAAATCCATCTATTATAGAGTGGATTCATTCTCCAATAACATATAAATCAACTCTTAAATTTACAGGTTTTAGATCTTTAGCTGAAAAATATTTTTCACAATCGAGATGTTTGAGTCATTATTTGAATATTGCAAAGCTCGATATAAGAAATATTAATGGAATTGAAGCTGTAAAAGTAAGAAAATATTTATATGCTTTAAGAGCTGTTTTCAACTGTCTATATATTATGAAATTTAATGCTCCACCTGTCCCTGCTTTTTCTGAACTTCTTCAAGAAACGGCTCCTAAAGATGTTATATCAATAATTGAAGATTTGGTAAAAAAGAAAAAGACATCGGATTCTGCTGAAATAGAAAAGATAGATAAGATAAATGAATTTTTGACATCTTCTGTTGATGAATGTCAGAAATTTTTAAAAACAATAGAAAAAAATAGAACATGTACTTGGGACGATCTTGATGATTTCTTTCTTGAGCTTCTGTCAGAAGAAAAAAATGTTCATAGTATTAAAAAAATTAGGTAAATGTTTATAATTTATTAACAAAATAAATGTTTTATTTTTTATTTTTTGTGTTATACTTTTAGTAAGAATTATATCAATATTTATTTGTACTTTTTAGTACAAGGGGGGAAATAATGAATTCTATCAGTTCGAGTTTTGTAAATATTCCTACTACTAATTATGCTACTTCAGCTCCTGTTGCATCTGGAGTAGGAAATGTAGAGGAAGAGCAAAGTTCTATATCTACAGCTGATGGTTTTGTGAGATCTTCATCTGATGATGATCAACTTAAACTTTCATCAGATTTGAAATCTGCTTCAGTTTCTTCTGTTGATACAAAGAAAAAATCAGAACCAGTTACTATTACTATCATTAGTACAAATGATATGCATGGTAAACTTGATAAAATGCCTAAAGTAGCTGGCGTGCTTGATGCTTTAAAAGCACAATATCCAGATGCTATAGTTATCGATGGAGGAGATTCTTCATATAATCCTCCTTTTAGCACAGGTCATCGTTTTGAACCTGTAACACAGGTTTTGAATGAAATGCCTTATGATATTATTGGACTTGGTAATCATGAGTTCCAGTATGGAAAAGGTGCAACTGTTTCTGAGTTTGTCAACAAAGTAAATGCAGATGTGATAGCAGGAAATGTTCATGCTGACTATGTAGGTGGATATCTTGAAGGTGTAAAGCCATATGTTGTAAAAGATGTTGGTGGAGTTAAAGTTGCATTTGTAAGTATGCTTGAACCAAAAATGCACACAAAGCCAAATCCACATGTTGGTAAAGACCTTGTAAAAGAAATGCCAGTAGATGCTATGAAGCGTTTAATGCCTGAATTACAAGCAAATGCCGATATTATAATCGGTGTTAACCATCAGGGATTAAATGATGATAAGGATCTTGCAAAAGCAGTTGATGGTATTACTGCAATCTTCTCATCACATGACCATGCTATAACAGAAAGTCCAATTCAAGTTGGATCATATCCAAATTCAACATACATTGTTGAAAGTGGATCACATTGTAAATTGGTTGGACTTACTCAAATAACAGTAGACCCTGATACAAAAGAAGTTCTTGATTTCCAGTTTACTAACTATCCAGTTCAAACTTTCAACTGTAAGCCAAATGAGAGAGTTGAACAGATTGTTAAGCCTTATATAAGGCATGAAAAGTAGTTTTTTGATGTAATTGTTCAAAATCAGAGCCATAAGTTTTTGTGGCTCTTTTTTTATGAATTTGAGGGGAGATATTTTGGTTAATTTAAAAAAAGAAAAAACAAAAGTAAATTTAAAATATTATGAATAGAAGATTATTAAAAATAAAAAAGCAACTTGCAAAACCATCTTTCTTGAAATTATCTGATGAAGATTTTTTGAAAAAAATAAAAAAAGCTGATGAGATTTTAAATTCTTGTTATCTATGTCCTCGAAAATGTGGAGTAAATAGAAATGAGGGACAAATTGGATTTTGTCGTCAAAATAGAAATACAACAGTTGCATATTACTCTGTACATAAGGGAGAAGAACCTGTTATATGTGGAGGAAATGGGGCAGGGGCAGTATTTTTTGTTGGTTGCACTCTTTCATGTGTTTTTTGTCAAAATTACCAGATAAGCCAACAGAGTAAAAAAGACGATTTTAAATCCCTGACAGATATAGAACTTGCAAATATTTTTTTAGATTTGCAAAAAATTGGTGCTTGTAATATTGATTTAGTTAGTCCAGTTCCACATATTCCAGCTATTTTAAGAGGATTATTTGAAGCCAGAAAACAGGGCTTGAATATTCCAATCGTATTTAATACAAATTCTTATATTTCAGATGTTGCTCTTGATTTGATTTCAGATGTAGTTGACATTTATCTTCTCGATATTAAATATTTTTCTGAAGAAAATTCTTTAAAATATTCAAAAGTAAAATTATATCCTGAGACAGTTCAAAATGCAGTAAAATCTATGTTTAAAAGTAGGGAAGACCTTATTTATAAAGATGATTTGTTGGCTAAAGGTTGTATTGCAAGAATATTGCTTTTGCCAAATAAAGCAGAGGAAGCAGAAAAAACTATTTCTTTTCTTGCTGAAAATGAGATATTTATTCCAATTTCTATAATGGGGCAGTATAATCCAGTTTTTAATGCTTCTAAATATCCTGAAATTTGTGGCTTTATTTCACAAGAGAGAATAGAAGAAGTTGTAAATTTTGCAGAAAAATTGGGATTTTCAGATATTTGGTATCAAAATGTAGAGGCAAACAAGGTTTATTTGCCAGATTTTACAAAAGAAAATCCTTTTGAAAATGTGTAAATTGATAGCTTTTTCTGCATTTACAACAAGAGGAAAAGAAGAAAAAAGAAGGATAATATTTTAAAAAATATAAAAATAAAGAAGAATTATTTATATAGGGTGATGTTATGAAAATATCAATTACAGGTTTTGGAGGTTCGGGAAAAACCTCACTTTTTGCAGCATGTACAGGGAAGACAATGGAAGATGCAATTCGCCAATCTGTCGGAGTTGTATCTGTTCCAGATGTTCGTTTAAATAAATTGAGTGCTTTGTTTAATCCTAAAAAGACAGTTTTTACGGCCATTGATTTTTTGGATACACATGCAATGGATTCGCATGTAAAACAGGAAAAAATTTCTCTTTTTGAAACTCTCAGAAATAGTGATTGTCTTGTATGTGTTATTTCTGCATTTCGTCTAATGTCTGATGAAGAATTGATCGATGAATTAAATAGATTAAGACTTGATATTGTCATAAATGATCTCGATATGGCAATGAAAAGAAGAGAGAGACTTGAGAAAGAAATAAAAATTTGCAAAGATAAAGCAGATAAACAAAAAGAACTCGATTTGATAAATAAAATACAGCCTGTTCTTGAACAAGAAAAATTTTTATATTCTCTTGAGTTTTCAAAAGATGAACTTGCAATAATGAGCAATTCAGGATTTCTTTCAAGAAAACCATGTGTCTATGTTGTAAATTATTCTGAAGATACAAAAGACCCAAAAGCTCTTGAAGAAAAAGTAAAAAAACAGCTTGAACTTCTTGGCGATCCTTCTCCAGTCATTTCTTTGAATGCTTCTGTTGAATCTGAAATTGCTGTCATGGAGCCTGAAGACAGAGACGAATTTTTAAAAGAATACGGCATTGATGAATGTGGAAAAGATAAATTGATAAGAGCTGTCTATCAGAGAATCAATTATATAACATTCTTCACTGTTGGGGAAGATGAATGTCGTTCATGGAAAATTCCAGTAGGATCAACTGCTGTTGATGCTGCAAGAGCTATTCACACTGATTTGGCAAGAGGATTCATAAGAGCAGAAGTCGTCGAAACAGAAGACATTCTCAGATTAAAATCAATGCATGAAGCAAAAAAACAGGGATTGGTTAGACTTGAAGGTAAAACTTATCTTGTCAAAGATGGCGATATAATTAATATTATGTTCAATATCTAAAAAATATTATTTGAAATAATATTATAAAAATTAACAAATTGTTTATTTATTTATTTAAAAATATTTTGTATAATATACGAAAACTAAAAATAACGAGGTGTAAAATTTATGAATTCCATAGGTTTTAATCCAAGTCTTGCATATATAAATACATCATCGCCAGTAGCTTCGGCTGCTCCTGCTGCAGCTCCTGTAGCAACAGAACAGGCAACAGAATTACAGGGTACTACTGAAACTTTTTCTATGTCATCAGTACCTATGTCAACTCCTGAAGTTGCCATGAAACCTGTAACATCTTCTGAAGTTCAAGAGCTTCCCAAGGCAGTTGCTTTGGAATCTGTTCCTGCAGAAGTTATGTCTTTTAATGAAACTCCTGCAAGAGCTTCTGGTGTTACATCTGATGTTGCTGGTTCAGCTCTTCCTTCAACAGTTGGAGCTGCAGTTTCTGAAAGTTCTGATTCTGTAGTTGGTACAACAATGGTGAATGGTGAACCAGTAAGTAATTCACATATTCAATTTTATAAAAATGCAATGACCCATGAACCTGAAATTTCATCAATGGTTGCAGGTTTAGCAGACCAGCAGGATATGGGAACTGAAGGCATTCAATATCGTCTAAAAGGTTGGGATTCCTTTATTAGAAAAGTAAAAACAGAAACAAAGACAGATCCTAACTATGAAGTCAAGGATTTGATAAGATATACTTTGACAGCTCCTGCAGATCAACTTTCTAAAAAAGTTCTTGATACAATGGCACAGCTTGAAAAAGCAGGCTATAGAACAACTATTGTAAAGAATACTTGGGATGTTCCAAATGCTTCTTATAGAGGTATTAATACAACTGTTGAATCTCCTGATGGTGTAAAATTTGAATTGCAATATCATACTCCAGAGAGCTATGCAATGAAAGATCATACTCATATATTATATGAACAGCAGAGAGTATTAGATCCAGAAGATCCACAGGCTATTGCACTTGCAGAACAAATGATGAGAGAAGTTGCTTCATTACAGAGACCTGATGGAGTAGAGCAGATAGTATCAAAAAACGAATATAAATAATAAGTTGAGGCTTGTATGAAGAAGGAAACTTATTATCGCCTTTTAGATGAAGAAAATTACAATGTTATAACTAAAATGGATGGAGTATCTATGTATAGATACTATCCTATAAAAGGTTGGGTAAAATCGGCTCTTTTTTGGCGCTATATTGAAGAAAGTAGCGATTTGTATGAAAAATACGAAGAGATAACTGCTCAGGAAGCTATAGATAAGTATGGAGTTAAGCCTGAGCATATTATGAAAGTTGTTCAGTATGAATAAATAAAATAATAAAATAGCCTATGATATTTTGTCATAGGCTATTTCACTATTGTTGTTCTTGTTTGTATTTTTTATACATTTCAATCATTTGGTAAAAATCAATTACAAATGGCATTGTTTCTGCAAATGTCTCATCATTATATACTTTTACATTTGATTTTATAAGGCAAAATTCAGGAATCAAATTTGTAAATTTTTCATTTATAAAACAGGCAAATGTTCTGCATGAAAGCAACCTTCCACCATAAGCAGAACAACCTTTTAATTTTTCATCAAAAAATGGGCATGTTTCTCCTTTTTTTTCTATAGGACTTTTTGTCAAAAATTCTTTAAATTTCAAGAACTTATTCCAATCTTTGTTATTTCTTTTGACATACTCTTCCATATAGTCAATTTCCATTTCAGAAGCTCCTAAATTTGCAATTTTTTTGCAACATAAATTACATTCTTCACATGGATTTCCCTCATAGGAAGGCATGTATTTATTCATATTTTCATAAAATTGTGTGATTGTATTATAAATATTTTCTTGCATAATTTTTTACTCTTTTTATATTTCTTTTACATTTACATGTTCTAAATATTTTTCTGTTGTTTCTTTTGTGGCAAGTCTGTATAAATTGGCTTTTGCACATGCTAATCCTGCGGAATTTGCATATTTAAATGAAGTCAAAGTATCTTCATTTTTTATTCTGTTCATAAGATATACTGCAAACATTGAATCACCACAGCCACAACAGAGATTTTTGTTTTTTATCTCATCATCAATAATTGCTCTGTAGATTTTGCCTTCTGTAAAAAGTAACGAGCCGTTAGAAGAATCAGATATTATTATCTCTTTTCCATTTTTTGTCATATCTTTTAATGAATATGTATCTTCCAATTTATTTAATTTGAAATCAAATAGGGGAGATATTTCTGAAATATCTGCTTTTAGGTATTTAAAATCAAGTTTTATTATTTCTTTTATATTTTTTGAAGATACATCAAGAGCAAGTTTTATATTTTTTTCTTTTATATTTTCAGAAATATATTCGTAAAAATATGAATCCATACCATTTAGAAGAGAACCGCCAATATATAAAATATCATTTTTTATACAGTGTGGAATTAGCCATTCTGCAATTTGTAATTGTTCTTCAGTAGTGCAGTTTTCTGAATTTGGAGGCATAAAATTAAATTTATATCTGTTTTTTTCCGTATCTTCAAAAATAATATTTGTTCGAGTTTCCCCATGAATATTTCTTGCACTAAATGGGATATTAAATTCTCTGCAAAGGTTTGCAAGTTTTTGACCATTAAATCCTGCTGTGCAGAATAGTGATGTTGTTTGAAATCCAAATGATAGAAGAACTCTTGAAATATTAATTCCTTTGCCACCTGGAAAATATTCTTCCTTCGTTGTTTTTGCTATTTCGTTTGGAGATATTTTCTCTGTGGTTAGTGCGTATAAATCTATAGCTGGATTTGGTGTAAATGTAACTATTTTCATTTTTTTTGTTCGCTTTTTTACATCTCTATTAATTCATGTTCTTTTAAGGTTTCTATGCCATTTTTAACATTTGCAATTCTTTTTTCAATTTCTGCTATGTTTTCAGGGCTATAAAATGGGTCAACATTTATTTCAAATGGAATTCTTTTTTCTCTTCCAACTTTTACTAAAAACATTGTAATAGCAGTTGACATTGTTAGTCCCATTTCTTTAAGTGCTTTTTCAGCATTTGTTTTTATTTTTTCGTCAATACGAAAATTTACTTGTGCCATTTTTTATCACTCCTTTTTTATTATTATATGAATTTATATATACATTGTCAATTATTTTCTTTACTTTTTATGTTTTTTGATTTTATAAAAAGATTTTAGAGAGATTGTATAGAAAATAAAAGGATAGAGGAGACGATGACGGAAGAGACGACGAAGGAGGAAATATGAACTCTAT
>CADAWZ010000040.1 GCA_902791745.1 uncultured bacterium | reverse complement strand
CTTCTATTGGTTTTGTCTTTACTGATTTTTTTAATGTTACTACTGGAGTTTCATCTGTATTTGTCTCTTGAGATGAAGAATATGGATCTTTAGCATTGTTGTTTATTTTAACAGTTTTTATGCTAAATTTATCAGATTTATTTATTTCCCTTGGATTAGCTGAACAATATATAAATTCATCTGCTTCTTCATTTTCTGTATTAGGATCATATTTAAGACCATTTAAGTTCTTTATCAATTCTCTTATTAAGCCTCTATCAGATTCTTTTATACATGCCAAATCTTCACCTTTATCATCTACATAAGTATAATAATCTACAACATTTCCACTTTCATCTGTTATTGCTTCTGTGTGAGTATGAGCGATTTTTATATCATTCTTCGCTTTTTGGGCTCTATCTTCAGCTTCTTTTAAATCTTGCTTAAATTTTGTTTCATCAAATTTTCCATATCTATCAAAATAATTATGATTTAATTTACATAAAGCATAACCTTTGTATTTTGGATATTTATCTTTTAAATCTGTTTTAAGTTTATTTTGTAAGTTACTTAGATCTTCATATATAGCTACATAGCTTCCACTTTCTATCGTCTCTAAAACAGGATCTCCCTTCTTATCTACTTTATTTTCCACTTGCGTTACCATCTCTTGAATTTTACTCCATTCAAGTTTTGGAAATAAATCATCTTTTGCTGATGTATATTCTTTTAAATTTAAGCCATATTTTCTTCGAGCTAAACCTGGATTTATATTTTTATTTGAAAAACTGTTATCTTCTGCATATGTATCTCTTATATTAAAATCTTTTCCATAATAAATAGTTCCATTCAATTTTGTATAAATAGGAAAATTATAATCAGTATCTGTTGTTGCGTCATTTGATTTCATTATATTCATATTTTTTTTACAATAGACTTCTGGCTTTTTATTAGATGTCTGTGATATTTGAAATTTTGAATTTCTTCCACAAATTCCTATATCTATATTGCCACCTGCATATAATCCGCCACCCATTCTATTATTATTATCTACTACGAGCATTTTTTCTATGACAGATTCATATATTCTTGAACGACCATCAGATATTATGTAAACCCCAGGAGATGATATGCATGCAGTATGATTATTTCCAACTGCCATTTCAATATTATTATATTCTTCCTCATCCTCTTGATATGTATCTTTTGTTTCATAGGTATGACTTATATAGTCTTCATTAAATGAATTATAAGAACAATATCGTAATTCGCTTGAAGGAAAATTTTCTGGAACTATATTTAAACCAGATGATGTTTTAGTATTCTTTTTTGAAAAATAAATGTGAAATTCTTCATCTTCGTCAGTTGATATCCCATGAATATAATAACCGTCTTTTCCATGTTTTCTTGATTCTATTTTATATTCTCCAAATGTTTCATTTAAAGAGTCAGTATTATTTAAAAATGGCCAAGACAAATTCTGCTTTAATTTGAATTCACAATATTGGATTCCTGCTTCTGCAGCCCAATGAGCTTTATTTTCGCCTGTAAATCTTCTAGTTAAGAAAAAACTATTATGCATTTCACCAACAGCAGTTAACAAAAATACACTTAACAAAACAGCCGTAAAAAGTACATATATTAAAAAAATGCCTTTTTTCTTATTCATTTTTCCCTCCTTAGCCATTTTTTGAAGTAACTATAAATTCTATTTGATCAACATAATTTGAACCAGGTTCTTTGGTAAAATCCGTTGTCCCATAATTTAATGTCTTTTTTATATCATTTTTTCTAACACTCGACATTTTTACTGTTATATTGCCATTTTTTTCAGTAATATCCATGTCGAATAAATCTTTTGTTATTAATCTTTTTTCTACAAATTGAAATAAACTGTCATCATTTGGAAATAAACTATTATTGACTTTATATGGAAGTGTATAATTTGATATATTGTCACAAAATACACTACTCATATTTTTGCTAAAGTTATATAGGTCTCTTGCACCATTATTATTATATACAAGCCTTATTAATTCTTTGTCAGAACAATATTTATAATTTTCATTCTTCAATGCAGATATACTACCAACAGAATTATTTTTACTTGGACATTCTGGGCAAGAATCATTTATACAATTTAGATAATAAATATAAATTCTCTGCCAGTTAAAAGAATTGCGCTCATTTCTAACTATATTATTTTCATCAATAGGCACAGGTAATGCAATCCAACGTGTTTTTATATTTTTTAGCTCAGTTTTATATGAATAAATATAATATGAATCAGTTATAATAAAATCTTTTTGTATTTGATTATATGCTTTTATAAATGTACTGTTCATTTCCTGTTTTGTAGTGGTAGTTGTAAATAGTTTAAAAAATGCAGAAGACATTTGAAATATTAATACCATTATAATACCAAACATTACTGTAGATATCAATGTTTCTAAAAGTGTAAGTCCCTTGTTATTTTTGTTCTTTTTCATATAATTCATTGCAATTTATTAAAATATAATGATAATTTTCATTTGCTCACTATTAGCAAAATATTTTTTTATTTTATAATTTGTTTGAATATATTCCTGATAAATTTGTTGGTTTATCTGAAATTGTATTTACAAATGCAGCAAGATCAGATGAGTCATAAACTATTGAGAAATCTTTACAATTATATATTTCTATATTGCCAAAGTCATCAATATTTAGCATATCAGGGTGGGATATGTTACCTAATCCACCACCAGAACCAGGTTGATAACCTGCTGGATCTGCTCCATAAGTAACTATTGCTCCATTAATAACTATGTTAGTCCCTTCTGCATCACATTTGAATCCACCGCAGGCATATAAAACACCACTGAAACTTGAAGAACTTCTCGTCATAATTTCAATTTTGTCTTTATTTTCAGGCATTTTATATATTTTTTTATTTTCATCATAAATACAATTTCTTTTTATTACTTCTTTTATATAGTCTTCAGCTTCTCTATCTTCAAATCCATAGTATTTTCTCATCAATTTTGAAAGTGTAATAGGGTCTTTCCAGTCAGCTGCAATAGATGCTGTTAATTCATCTAATTTTATTTTATCATCATTTGGATCATATGAACTATCAGTAGCAAATCGTCCTAGATCATTTGCTGTAACTTTTATTGGTTTATCATCATTTTTTAGATATAGGATTTTATTTGCCATTTCTGTGATACTTTTATCACTTTCATTTTCAAGTAAATATTTTATTTTATTATGTAACTCAAGTGTATTTTCTTCACTATCTCCTTCAGGGGCTCCCATTTTTATACATTTTCCTGAATAAACACCTATTTTGCTTGTCTCTCCTACATTTGAGTTTTCTACATATGTATTTTCTTTGGTTATTTTCATATAGTTGCCTGTATTTAATTGTGTCCCTGATCTAAAATATACGCTTTTATTAGATAAAATTTGACCTGTACCAGATAATTTGCCATAGAGTATAACAGGACCATTTGAGTATAAATTTACACTTTGACAGGCAATTAAACTATTTGTTTGAACTCTATTTTTATCTTCTTTAGGTGAATATAAAAAATTAGAAGCTACACCAACACCACCAATATTTATATTGCTATTAATTTTTTTTAGAATATATGCTTCGTTTAAACCTGTATTCTTTTGACCAAAAATCACATCTGTTGATATATCATTTGCTATAGAATATGTGAATTCAGGTTTTGGAATCATGCTTTCATAATTTTCCCCCTCAACCATTGCATCAATTATTGCCTCTATATTCATATTAAGTGGACTTGATTGGAGATTTAAAGTTAGCAATGTAAATCCTTTGTTTGAATCATTTACTGTGATGGATTTGTTTATTGTTATAATAGGAGTTTTTACTGTATTATATGTTATCTTATCTATTTCAGTTTCTTTTTCTTGATTTGGAGGTCTATTGTTTTGATTTATTCCTTCTTTACTTTCTTTTTCAGATATACTTCTTATTGTATTTATGTTAACTGTTTTTATTGAAAAATTAGAATCGGATTTATTAGTTCGAGATTCTTTTCCTTTTTCTTGAATTTTATAATCACCACATAAAACTTTTCCACCCAATGATTCAACAAATTCTTTTATTCGACTTCCAGATGTTGCATAACGGTCTTGATATTCTTGTAATGCTTGTTTTGCCTCTTCTTTTTCTTCGTTTAAGTCACGGATAAAAGTTTGTTTTTTATACTTTGATTTATTTCTAAATAATCTTTCTATATTATCTGCACAAGTGTTTAAAGCTCTTGTTGTGTTTGTTGGTACATCACTACCATTTTGCATTGCTAAATTTAAAGCATCTTCATTTAAGTTATAGTTTTCATCAAGAAAATTTGTTGGGAGATAACAAAGAATATAAGTATTATTGTCATCATCACTTTTTATTGCACAGTATGTTCCCCCAGAGACTTCAGTTGGAGAATCATGATTTTTCATTTGATTAATATCGTTCCAAGTGATTTTTGGAAATTCTTTGTCAAACTCTTGTTTATATTCTTCTATATTAAGTCCATGTTCTTTTTTTATTTGTTCATTTCCATTATTTTGATTTCCATTGTTTGATATGATTTTGGAACTTGCTCCGTATTGATTTCCAGTTTTATCAATTATTTGAAATAAAGAAGGAGAGTTTTTTAAGTATAATGTTCCATCACCTATAAAAAAGGGAAATATATAAGAACCAAGTTTAGGAGTTGGTCCCATGTGGTTTATATATTGTTCTCTGTTTATTATTACATTTTTTTTACAATATATATTTGCTCTTGAATTGGATGTTTGACTCACTTTAAATCTATAATTTCGAGCAGTAATACCTTGTATATTTTTAAGCCCATCATTTTTACCTATTAGAATATTACCTCCACAATATATTCCACCGCCAATTGTGTTGGAGTTATCTGGTACAAGCATTTTTTCGAGAACTGTTCTATAACCTCTGCTTCTTCCATCAGATATTACATAAACTCCAGGAGTTGTGATGATTGCTGTGTAGTCAGGAGCTTTACTCACTTTAAACGAAACTTGTGAATATTCTATTTTTGATCTTTTTTGATATATAGATTTTAAATTATCTTCATCTATCGAATTATATGAACAATATGCTAAATTTTTGGGTTCAGAAGGAAAAGCAACTGGTACTAAATCTGCAGTTAGATCATTTGTATTTTTAGATGGATTTTTAGAAAAGTAGATACAAAATTCTTCTTCATCATCTTCGGATTCTCCGTGAATACAATAACCATTGCCATTATTTTCTATAGTAGAAATTACTTTAAATTTGCCAAATGCTTCTTCTGTTTTTGCATCTTTTATATCAAAAGGCCAAGATAGATTTGATTTTAATTTATATTCGCAATATTGAAGACCAGATTCAGCGGCCCAATATGCTTTATTTTCACCAGTAAATTTGTTTGTTAAGAAAAAGCTATTATGCATATTTTCAACAGCACCTATTAAAAAAATGCTTATTAATACTGCTGTTACAAGTACATATATTAAAAAAATGCCTTTTTTCTTAAACATAATATTTTCCTTCCTTAATTAACTATTTCTTGCATGTATCACAAATTCTATTTTGTCGACAAATTTTGTATTGGGTTCTTGAGTAAAGTCTGTTTTACCATATGAAACTTCTTTTTTGGCTTCATTTATTCTGATAGATGATAAAATTATTGTTATATTTGTTTTATTAGGAGATATATTCATATCAAATATATTTCTTGCTAAAACTTTTTTTTCTACAAATTTAAAAATTACTTCTTTTCCATCGACAATATCTTCATGGTTTATTAAACAAGAATTTAAATGATTTAATATCATGTCGTATAAGTACAAAGAAAAATCAGATTTATCATCTGAACCATTATAATTATAAGTTATCCTTATCAATTCTTTATCTGAGCAGTATTTATATAAATCTTCTGGGTTCAAAAATTCTTTATTACATTCCGAACAACTTTCATTAGTACAGTTTAAATAATATATAAAAATTCGTTTCCAATTAAATGAGCTTCCTTCACCTTGAAAATTTCCTTCTTGATTTGTTGCTACGGGAAATACAATCCACCTATTTTTTATATTTTTGTATGTATCATCATTAAATTTTTGATTATATGAATAAATATATTTTCCAGAAGTCGTCATAAAATCTTTTTGCATTTGATTATATGCTTTTATGAATGTTTTATTCATATCTTGTTTAGAACTTGCAGAATTAAATAATTTAAAAAAAGCTGACGACATTTGAAACATTACTACAATTATGATACCAAAAACTGTAACAGAGACTAATGTTTCTATTAATGAAATACCTTTACTTTTCACCTTTAACCTCTTTAATTAGGTTGTTGTTATTTACTCTTTTAAATCTCTTCAATTTTTCGTCATATACTCCTTTTAAAATTTCTGTTCCATCTTTTCTAAGTTCAAATATGGCAGAACCTTTTAAAAGTTGCACTGGTTCAAGTATAACCCATTCAGGAGACCCCCAACGTCCATTTCCACCTGCCGTAAATCCATGACCTGTGAATGGAAAAGGGTAGGGGCTTTCATAATTTCCACCTAAATTTTTATTAAATGGTATAAAACATTTATCTAAATTGGAAGCCTTAAATCTTATAATTCCAATTGCTTCATCGTCAGGATTATATTTTGTATGTGGGTAATCCATTCTTAAAACATAGTAAAAATCTGCTATTGTTCGGCAATGAACTAAATCTGCACAAACAGAAATAAATCCTTTTGGAGATTTTATTTCTCCATTGAGATATTTTTCCATTACTTCTTTTGTGACAAGTTTTTGCATTAATGTATTACTGTCTGGTTTTATCTGTTTTAATCGTATTTCATATATTTTTTTTAGATCATCTTCAACAATAGAATAAGAAGAGTGATTTTCTAAATACAAAAAATGTTCAAGGGTCATACCTTGTTCTTTTGCATAATCTTCTATTGTATATGGAAATCCACCTTTGAGTTGAAGAACATAATTTAGGTCATATATTTCATCTTTTGCATAAACAGATACAAATGATGCTAATATAAAAAATATTAAGAGTGATAATGATTGTATTTTTTTCATAATTATTCGCTTTTATTTAAATCATCATTTTTGTCAACAGTTTTTAAAGTTGTCAATTTTATGTTTTGTATATTTTCAGGATCACTTGGAAATCTTTCATCCGAAGAAACACGTAAAACAATTTGATTTAGCCCAGGCTGTCTTATTCCACTTGCTCTAACAACAGTTTCCTCGATTTTAAAATAATATCTAATACCAGCAAAATCTTTATAATAAAAATCGTTTTTCTCTTCTACTTTATTAGTATCATCCAAAGTTAAATCATCTGTCATATACAAATTCATTATTGAATTTGCAACAACAGCTGTTTTTGAATTTTCACTGACTTGTTGACTTCCTTTTAAAAGCATTGTTATTACAGATAAAACAGAAAAAATAACTAAATTGATTAAAAATAGTGAAACAATAAGTTCATAAAAACTTATACCTTTTTTCTTGTTTTGCTTTTTATTAGACATAGAATAAACCTCTTTTTATTTTTCCTCTGTTTTAAATGTAATTTTTAATGTAAAATATAGTGCTAATATAGATAATAACAACCAAATAATACAAATAGTTTTACTCAAAAATGGCATTCCTAATAGTCCAGCTACTTGAGCGTTGCATTGATAACCGTCATTAGGAGTAGTAATAAATATATTTTTAGGCATCTCAAAAAATACATATAGACAAGATACGATACCCAAATATCTTAAAATAAAAGTATTTATTTTATCAGAAAATTTTGTTCCTGATAAAATCATAAAACTTCCAAATAATATCATAAATGAAGTTGTAACAATGTCTATATTGTGAAGATTTTTTATGCTTGCATTTAATATTGATGAGGCTATAAATAATGTTATTAATAACATTATAATGCCTATAATAGTATTTACAGTCTTATCCCAATTTTTTCTTATGGATATATATAACATTAAACAACCAAAAAATATGTTTCCTAAATATCCTGCACTTGCTGCCAAAATATGACTAAACCAATTATATGTTGAAAAAACACAACCAAAATGGCATGAACTTGTAAGCGATTCATACATTGAAAAAAATCTTAATCTAACTACATGCCCTCCTGTTATAATCGCTACGATTCCATGACTTAGATAATGTAAAAATATTGCAAATATCTTTATAGGATATATTAAAATTGATAAAAAATCAAGATGAACAGGTTCTAATATTTCTTTATTCCACAAAATAAAAGTTACAGTAAACATTATAATTAAGGTTATTATGGCTTTTATTTTTTCTTTTTTATCAAATTTTATAGAAGTAGAAGCAAGTGTTTCTTTTAAAATATCGTTTATTTCGCTCATTTATTTTTCCTCTGTTTTAAATGTAATTTTTAATGTAAAATACAGTGCTAAAGCAGAGAGTATCAACCAAAGGATGCCTATTGGTACACTCAAGAATGGCATTCCCATTGATTGGGCTATTACAAAGGAATCACTGCTACCAAGTACAGGATCATTTCCAACAGTTCTAAAAATGAGATCTTCAGGAATGTCAAAGAATGCATATAGACAAGATACAACACCTATATATCTTAAAATAAAAGAATTTACTTCATCAGAAAATTTTGTTCCTGATAGAAACATAAAGCCACCGAACAATAGGGTAAATACAATACTGAATAAATCTCTTGCAAATAATATTGTTACAATTAGCATTACAATACCTATGAAGATATTGATAGATTTATCCCAATGTTTTCTTATAGATGTATATAATATTAAACAACCCCAAAATATACTTCCTAAATATCCAGCACTTGCTACAAGAGTATTTTTTATAAATGTAGGATTTATTTTATATGCACAATATCCACCTATGTGAGGATCAAAGTGTATTTGGGTAATTTGTCCTCCATTTATTACAGCCATAAGTCCATGACTCATTTCATGGAGAAAAACTGTGAACATTTTTATTGGATATAGAAGATAAGACAAAAATCCAAGATGAAATAAGTTTAAGGTTCTATAGTCCCAAAGCAAGTATGTTATAATAAGCATAATTATCATGCTTGTTATTGCTTTTTTCTTTTCTTCTTTCCCAAATTTTTCAATTTTCGATTTTGGGCTTGTTTTTTCTTTTAACATTTCATCTATATCAAAATCGTCCATAGTTTTTCTCCGTTATAATATAAATGTTACTGGTTATATTATATATTTCTTGTATGTCTCTGTTATATGACCATCAACTTTTGCAAATCCTTCTGCAAATATTTTTTTCATATATTCTTTATCTGTGCCATCGAAATATACTTTTGATTTTGCATCAGTTCCAGAAGGTCTTAGGCAAAGATCTCTTATTTTACAACCTTTTTTGAACCAAAATTGGAGACCATCAGACCAAACATATATATCTTCGAGGTCTTTCATCAAATCAGATGTTATTGGCATTGCTTCAATCAAAATTTCTTTTACAACTTCCAATGAAATTTTTTCTCCATTTACAGAGTGATTTCCTGTTTTATATGCCTCTGCAGTATATCTAAAGAAGTGATTAAACATATCTCTTGCCTTTAATCCTTCTTTTTTTGCTTTTGCGAGTTCTGCAGGGTCGATTATAGCTTCATTGTAGTGAATTATATCGCCTCTGTACTCCATTCTATTGACAATTCCATATTTTTCGAAAATTTCTTCGAGATAATTGTGAAGATATATTTTTGAATTGTCATTTTCTGTAATGCTCTCTAAATATCTTCTTGCTTGAAGTGTTATTGCAGAAATACATGCTTCACCACTTGATTTTTCTCTCATTGCTATTACATATTCACCTAATATATTGAATATTGGATTTCTTGGACCACCAATTTTTCCTCCACTTTCTTCTCCTGCATGGTGAAGTTTTGGATTTTTACCGAGAACTATTTCTTGACCAAGTTCATTTTTGACAGTAAATGTATCACCTGATGAATTTTTCAATGCTTTTTCTACGCTTTTTTCAATAGCTGCTATTTCTTTAAATCCAACTGGAACTCTCAAAATAGGGATTTGATTTATTTCAGCCCATTCATCCCAAGCAAGTGCTGAAACATATGTATGAATATCAAAATTTGAGTATTTATCCCAAAGACCATCTTTTTTTGATTGGATTAAGTCATTGTCCATTATCATCAAGAAAAGTTGATTAGGTGAATATAGTGCAAGAAGTCTTCCATCTTTTTGTATATTGTATTGAATTCCGAGTTTGTCGAGTTTTTCTTTTGCAGAAGCTGGAACAAGTTGACATCCTACAAATCTGTCAGCATCTGGGTCAACATTAAAAATTAATTGACCATCTGGGGAATTTGCCAAAATTACATCATAACCAGCAGTTTCAACAACTTTAGGAACACTTGCATCTACAGAGACATGGGCAACTTCATATTCGTCACTACCTTTTTTAGGTGTTACTATAAATCCTATATTATGGAAAAATGGATCTTCTTCACTTCTTATAATTCCATTTTCAAATACTCCAAATACTCCAAGTTCTTTCAATATTGAAGATATTGTCTTAAAACCTCCACCACCAAAACAGTCAAGCATAAGTCTTAGACCTTTTGATTCTGCTTCTTTTATCATTTTTATTGCTTTTTCAGAAGCTGGTCCTTGTCTTAAATAATCACAATATAATTTTGCTGTATTCTCATAATTTATAGTTCTTATTAGATGTTTATCGTCTCTGGCTGACAATTTTATTTCATATCCACCTTTTTCTATTTCAGAATAGATATATTTCATTTCGTCAACTATTTTTGAATATGTATCTGGTAAATATTGAGCACCATCAAATGCAAGGATTTTATCACACATTTTTTGAGGTGCACCATGGCTTGATGTGAAGAAATCTCCACCTGAAAGTCCAAGGATAAATATCAAGAAAGACCACATGAAAATGGATGATGTATTGGAACAGTCATCTTTTTCTGTTGTAAATGTGTAAAGTCCTTGTCCTGCATATATTCTTGACATAAGTGAGGCATATTCAGGAGTATTTGAACGAACTTCTCCACCTACTATTCTAACAGGGTTTTCTCTTACGAAATCAATTATATCATTGAGTGGCATTTTGAAAATTGATTCGATGATTTCTACATTTTTTTTACCAACTAATTTTGTTATTTCTTCGGCTGATTTTTTTTCAATAGTAGCCATTCTCTCTGGATGTATATCTTTTACCAGTAGAGCTATTGCTTCTGCCATAATGGCTATCATATATTCATTTATGCGATATCTGTGATCCCATGGACAGACTACATTTTGATTTTCTCTAACGCCACCCGTTGAAACTTTTGCTTCTTGCTCAAATGCTTCTATTTGTGCTTTTAGATTTATCTTTTCTGCTATTTCAGGGGTTATTATAAAAGAAGATGCTTCTACAGAGTCAATTTTGAATGGAGGATTGTCTCTTATTGAAAAGTTTTTGTCTTCCCATTCTTTTAATGTTTTATCAGTTTGATATATATAATATTCTCTCATCTGCCGTGGTGTCATGTCTTTTGATACTTTTTGAAGATGAGGAGCTGATAGATCGAAATTTAATAGATTAGTCTTCATTATTTTTTATCCTTTTCGATAGTTAATATTATAATAATAACACATTTTTTGTATGAATACAACAAAAAAATAAAATAAAAGCTGTCGTTTTTTTACGACAGCCACAAAAAGCATTATTGATTTTATTTCATTTGGCTTAACATCATGTATGGATTAAAATTATTAGGAGACATCATTGGTGGTAATGCAGCCTGTTTTGTTCCGTAGAATATGAAATTGCCATCTGGATGGGAAGGAGCATTGTTCATAGCTTCTTTTGTTGTTGTTCTCATCGTTCCTGTTGCAGGATCTGCAAAATGTACTGTATTGCCTTCTACTTTTGTAATGGTAACAATATGACCTCTGCCTGAAGGAGAAAATTCTGGACCATTGAGAGCTACTATTACTGGAAGCCCTTCATTGTTTACTTTTTGCTCAATTAATGGCCAACAATTTTTGTTTACTTCTCCGCCATCTTTCCAAGTAACATTTGCACTTTGTGATTCAGCATTTAAAGCATTGAGAAGCTGATAACCATATTTTGCATTGATATCATTATCTATTAAAGATTTTCCAGTAACTGCATTTATACACATAGCTACTGATGTTTGACCACAGGAATCTCCTGTATTTTGGGCAAGTGGTTTGACCATAGAAGCAGCAGATGAAGCGGAAGGAGCAAGATTTTGAAGAGAATTTACACCATTTGGAGTACCTTCAAACATGTTTGCTTTGTATTTCATCAATTCGTTAAAATTAATTGGAGTAGCATTTGGCGTATTAGGCATTTGTGGAGTACTTATTTGTGGTGCCTGATAGCTCATTCTGTTTTCAATTTGACTTATTCTGCTTTTTATAGCTTGAATATTTTCAATTCCCATTTTTATTTCCTCCATATTTTATATTTGTATATATTTTACTCTATTTTTTTGAAAATGTCTATATTTTATTTATTTTTTACAATAATTTAACAATTTTTAAGTTTAAATGTGAATGTAAATTTAAAAAAATTGTGAATATTATCTCTATTTATAATATTTTTATGAATAAAAAAAATATTATAATGTGAAAAGTTATTTTATTTTTTGTTGAAATAGATTATTATATATAAGTGTAATTATTTAATTTTTCAAAGTTATTTTATTTTGAAAAATTATAAAATATTTAGATGAATTTTTATGTTTTCAAAAATATCTAAGTATAATTATGGATTCATGGGGTATATGTAATTATGAATGAAGAAGAATCGTTAAAAAAGAAGTTTGGCTGTAGAGTTAAGTATCTTAGAAAGATGAATAGGATAACCCAAGAACAACTTTCAGGTATGATTCATATCGAACCTCCAAATATTTCAAAAATGGAAAAGGGAATTCATTTTCCATCTCCTAAAAATATCGAAAAATTGGCGGAAATCCTTCAAGTTGAAGTAAAAGATCTGTTTGAATTCAGTAGTTTAGAAGAAGATCTTAATCAGTTAAATGCTTTGAAAAAAAATAAAAAAGCGTTTAAAGAAGATAAGAAAAAAAGTGAGATAAATTTTAAGCAACTTGAAACAAATAAAGACGAATTATTAAAAGAAATTTTTGACTTCTTGAATAATTCAAAGATTACAAACAATGATATAATGTTTATCTATGAGTTTATAAAATCTTTTAAGAAATATAAAAAAACATCAAATATATAGCAATCATTTTTAAAAAGAGGCTGTGAAAATATTTTCACAGCCTCTTTTTTTTAAATTATTTTATAATCATCTGGAATTATGAATTTTGACTCATCAGGAGAGATACCATATTCCAATATTTTTATCATAGTATTGTTGAATTTTATAAATTTTAATTTTGATTGGCTTTCATCATCTGTTTTATTGAAATATAGATTTACTGAATATTCAGAATTTGAAAAACTTTCACATATATAAGGCAATCCAGAAATATTTGAAGGAGTTTCCGTTATTTTTAGATTTTTTTCTTGTGTGTTTTCATTGAAAGATGAAAAAATTGGCATATACTGTAAGATTGGAATATCTTCTCTTTTTATTTTTTCATAAGTCTTGATTTTTGGAAAAAGTAGCATTGCTTCTTTTTCATTTGCTAAGATATTAAATTCAGTTGATGTCGATTTTGCTTCAATATATATTTTGTCATTTTTAGCAAAATAGTTTACAGTTTTTTTTTCAGGATCGACAGTTACAAGGATTTTTATATAAAATCCTTGTTCTTTATTTGTAAATAATTCATTTAAAACTTTTCTTGTTCTAAATCCTAATTTTTGTTCATTATTGTCTATTTTATTTGTATTTTCATCTTCATTTGCAAATAGAAATGGAGTAAAAATAAAAATAAATAAAAACAAATAAATAAAATATTTAGTTCTCATCATGTTCCTTTAATTCTTCAATATATCTTTTAAGTGCGTCTTTCCAAGTAGGGAAAAGTGAAAAATTTGATTCTATAAGAGACTTTTTGGATAGTCTCGAATTTTTGGGTCTTATTGCTTTAGTTTTATATTCTTCTGTTGTTATTCTATTTACTTTTACATCTAAATTTGCTAATTTAAATATTTCTTCGGCAAAATCAGCCCACGAACAAAAGTCTTCATTTGTGCCATGGTAAATTCCGTATTTTTCTGTAAACACCATCTCGCAAAGAAGTTTTGCAAGATCTGGAGTATATGTAGGAGAACCTATTTGATCATTGACAACATTTATTGTATTCATTTTTTTGCCAAGATTTATCATTGTCCTAACAAAATTTTTGCCATTTATTCCAAAAACCCATGATGTTCTGACAATAAAAAAGTTTTTTAGATTGGATATTACAGATTTTTCACCTTCATATTTTGAAAGACCATAATAATTTATTGGTGAAGCTTCATCATTTACTTCCCAAGGTTTTTCACCAATTCCTGAAAATACATAATCTGTACTTATATAAATCATTTTTGCAGAGATTTCTTTGCAGGCTTTTGCTATTGCTTCTGTTCCATTTTTATTTATTTTCATACAGATTTCTTTGTCATCTTCTGCTTTATCTACTGCAGTATATGCTCCACAGTGTATGACTGCATCTGGTTTTTGATTTTTTACAAATTCAAAAGTTGCTTTTTCATCTGTAAGATCGCAATTATCTTTATCTGCTTTTATTACCTCAACATCTTTTTTGTTCTTTAGGATTTTGATTACATCGTAACCTAATTGACCGTTTACACCTGTTACAATAATTTTCATTTTTTTATCTCCTAAAATTTTAATTTAGGAGCAGAAC
>CADAWZ010000039.1 GCA_902791745.1 uncultured bacterium | reverse complement strand
TACCTTCTGAATATTTTTTTACTAATTTATATTTGAAATTTTCTGTTTTATTTTCAAGTATTATTTCAAAAAAACCGCTTTTATGGAGTTTTTCCATTTCATACATTGAATTATCAGACAAATCTTTTACAAAAATTTTATCAGCATAAGGATCAAATGAACGGATAGCTATTTTGCCGTCTTCTTCAACATGTAATCCCAATACTGAAAATGGATCTGTTGTATCTGAGTAGATCACGCTGTACATCTGCTCAGGTGTTAATGATTTTTCTATCATAAAAGCTCCTTTTATCTAATGGAAAAAACTTTATAAACTTATATTTTATAATAATATTTTTATTTTTCTATTTATATCAAAATTTCCTTTATATTTATTAAGTTTCAAAAAAGATAATAATGTTGTATTATATATTTCTTCGTTGACATACTCCCCATAAATAATGAAGTGAACCCAAAATTTAGGGGCATTACGGTGCTTTTCGGTAAAATATAAGGATATATATTTCGCTTTTTTAAATAAAATATATTTTTGAAGGATTTCAACTTATAAAAGTAAAATTTTTGTAGTTTATAGAAAATTCAAAAGGGAATAAATATTAAAGCATGAAAGTTCATTATAAAATATATTTTATATTATTTTTATTTTTATGCATTTTATGTAATTTAAAATTTGCTTATGCTCAATCCGTTTTTAAGCCTAATACAGAAAAACATTATCTTATAAAATCAAATGGAAAAATAATTGGTTATTCTGTATATAAAGTTGGAAGTAAAATGCATTTAGCTGGGGAAGATTTTGTAAAATATCGTTCCCTATCAATAATAAGATCAGGAATAGGAGAAATTACAGAATCTGTTTTTCAAACTGATTTTTCTGTAAATTTTAAAACTTTAAAACCATCTTATATTTTGATGCAACAAAATGTATTAAATACAGAGATTATATCTGAAACAGTTTATTCAGATGGACTTATTGCCCAAAAAAATGCTTCAGGTAAACAGGGAACAAGTTATATAAATGAAACATCTAAATCTTGTTATCTATTTATGACAAACTTATGGGGACGTTTTGATTCTTTCGTAGAACATTATGAAATATTATTGCAGGCTTGTAAAGATAAAAAAGAAGCAACTTTTGACATATATGATCCTATATTGAGAACAGAAGGTACTGTTTCGTTTATAAGAGAGAAACAGACAGAAGTTGATATCAATGGAGCTAAAAAGAAGGCTTACTTATATACAATGAAAGATTATTATGGTATTCCTCTTCTAAAAATTTGGACATCATGTGATGATTTGAAAATTTATAGAATGGAAGAATATGGTGGTTCTGTTTCTTTTGAATTGAGCAATCCTTCTGCAGTTGAAAAGATGAAAAAAGCAACTGGTGTTGATTTAGGAATAAATAAAAGTTATATATCACCTGTTTATTTTCAAGACCCAAAAACATTAAATATGGTAAGAATGACTGCAGATATAACAGGAAGAGGAATAAATACTGAGCCTTATGAAGTTTTGGGATTTTCTCAAAACTTTGAGGGAGAATCCTCGGATCTATCAGCAAAAGGTTCTTTTGTTGTAAAGAAAACAGATTTTAAAATAAGTAAACCAAACAGATTTCCTCCTTTTAAACTTGATCCAGTTTTTAATAAGTATTTGGAACAACAGCCAGGTATAGAGTCTAAAAATGATTTTATTTTAAACAAAGCTCAAGAAATCACTTGGAAATCAAGGGATTGCAGAACTGCTGCAGGAAAATTATGTAAATGGGTAAATGAAAACATAAAAAATGGCTCATCTCTTCCAAGTGCTTTACAAACATTTGTAACAAATGTTGGTAATAATGAAAGTAAATCAATGTTAATGGTAGCATTGTGTAGGGCTACAGGAATTCCTGCACGAATTTCATCAGGAATAGCTTTTGATAAAGGAGATTTTATTCCAAGCAGTTGGGTTGAAGTTTATATTGAAAATAGTGGATGGCTTCCTTTTGATGTGTCAAAAGGTGAAGAAGGAATAAGCCCAGCTCGTATAAGACTTTATGAATTTGGAGATCTAGCTTCAATAAATGTATCAGAAGTTGACTTTCTACCCAAACCAGCTAAAAAAGTTCCTTTCCATCAAAAAGATATGAATTGGTCTGTTGGAGAAGAGAGGACTTATGATATAACAGTAAATGAAAAATTGATTGGTAAAGAAAGAGCTAAAGTTTATGATATGACTTTTGGAGAGGCAGGAGAATCTTATCTTTTTTCTTCAAAATTGTTGATGAAGGTTGCTGGAGTTGATTTTAATGCTTCTACAAATTCTTCTTTTGACATAAAAGCACTTCCTTTGTCCTGTGAGATTTCAAGTGGAATTGGTAATAATTTAAAAACGAGTAAATTTAGATTTACTGATAAAAATATTGAAAAGATACTTTCTGTTGATTCAGAAGGAAATGAAAAGAAAGTTGATATTCCATATTCAAAGGGTACTTATTTAGTTGATAATAGATTTTTATCTTTTTGGGCTCTTGTTGTGGGTCAAATTCCAAGATTGGAACTTGGGGGAAAATATAAATTCAGTGTATTTTTACCTGAAGAGATAAAAACGGTAAAAGTAGAAATTGAAGCAAAAAGTTTTGAGAGAGTTGAAGCCGATGGCAAAGATGAAAATGCTTTCAAATGTGAATCAAATATTGGAATGATATTTTATATAAGCCAAAATAGTGGAAGAGTTTTAAAAATATCTATTCCTAATCAAAAACTTGATTATACTCTTGCAAAAATGGGAACTGTTGACAATGAAAAGGAAGAAGAACCTTTGACAATAGAAGAGCCGAAAGATGATTCTGAAAATTCTACTGATGAAGTTAAAAAAGATGGTGAAGATGATTCTTCAAAAGAAGAAGTAGATTCATCAATACCTGAAGACCCTGATAAAAAAGTTGACAATTCTTCTAACAATAAAGTTAAGAAAGAAGATGCTGATAAAAAAGTTGAAGATTCTTTTGAAAATAAAGTCAAGAATTTGGAAAAAAAAGATAATGAATAGAAATGAAAGTAGGTGAATTATGGAACAGGAACAAGTTTTTACTGCAGTTTTGAAGAGAGCTCAATCTATGGGGGCTATTATTCCTATAGAACAGACTGCTATGGATTTGGGAATTCAAATTGTTGTTAAATCAATTATTTTTGACAGTGTAAAGACTATTGTTGGATTTGAAGTTATTGAGGATATACCACAGGGTTATATGCCAGCAAGAGCTTCTTTAGTTGATTATGAAAACAATATAACATATTCACTTATTGGAATAAAAACTATTGAGTCAAAAGACCCATTTCCAATGTTTTTGGAATTTGAACCTTTAAATGATATTTCTAAAATTGTAGTATTAACTATTGAAGAAATACAGATTGTTAATCCAGGTCAAACTCCTCTTGTTAGAATAAATACTTTGAACGATCCTTGGGATACAGACCCTGATACATCACCTGAAGCAGTAGAAAAATTACTTTCTTGGAGAGAAGAACTTCAAAGAGAAAAAGAGGCAATTCCTCCTCTTTGGCAATGTGAAGGAAATTGGCAATTTACAATTCATACAGACTTTTCTCACAGGTCTTATTATTGTAAAGAATATCCTTGTTATATAGCTCTTCCTCTTCTCAATCAAGAATTGAAAATAACAAAAATAAGATGTGGACTTGCAGGTTGTCAACTTTTCTGCGATTCTTTTAACAAGCAGATGACACCAGAACAATTACAAGAATGGCATTATTCTTTTGTAGATTCTGTTTTGAATTCTGAAACACCAGAAGAATTTGCCCAAAATATGCAAGTTGAAGATATAGCAATGTTTAGACCAATGTTTTTTAAAATAACATTGGAAAGTAAACAAAATGGCTATGTCTATCCAACAACAGGTTCTGGACCTTGGGGAATTTTTAATACTCGATTTTATTATTTTTGTGATAGTGTGGAAGACCCTAAAGACCTTGAAATTCATATAGATGAATTGTTCAATATAGTCCTTCCTGAACCTTGGAAATTCCCACTTGAAATAAGAGATATTGATTACTGCCAAGAAAAGCCATTTAATCTCGATTCAATGTTTGTATCTGCAAATGGAAATCTCTATGTTGATGAAATTCACTATGATCCAGAATATATTATTTTAAACCATCATATGGATATTACAACAGGAAATATAAATTACATAAGACTTAGAGATGTTCGTCTTATTGATAAAGATGGATATTCATATCAACCAATAGATAAGAGTTCACATTGGAGTGAAAAATTTGGAAAAGTCTTAAGAGGGTTAACTTTCCCACCTGTACAATACAGAGGAAGCGAAGCAACTCTTGAAGTAAAATCAATAGATGTTGCTCCTATCATTCCATTTAAATTTGCTGCAGTAATGTCATTTTAGAAAGTGAAAAGGGGCTGTGAAAAAAATATTTACTTTTTTCACAGCCCCTTTTTATTTTATTTTATGGCACGGGATCATAACCACCTTTAGTCCAAGGATTGCATCTCAAGATACGATAAAATCCCATAAATCCGCCTCTAAGTGTTCCATATTTCTTTATCGCTTCTCTTGTATATTGACTACAAGTTGGAGTATAACGGCAAATATAAATATTATTTTTTTTCAAATTAGCACTTACAGTAGCTCTGTATATATCTATACAAAATATACATAGTTTTGAAGAAGGCTGGTAATTTAGAGGTAAAAAACTTTCACTAATAAGATAAAACAATATAATTATTGTAATATGAATAGTTTTTGGTAAGTTTATATTAAATTTCATGACTAATTTATAAAGTAGGAAAGTTTTTCCAAAAATTTCCTAAATGTCGATTTGCTGAAATCATTTCTTCTACAATTCCACTTTTCAACAAATTTTTTACAATATGACCTATTGGAGGATGAAATTCTATTTTATCTAAATCATCAATAGGGACAAAAGCAAGACTCTTAAGGCGTTCTTCATCACCAATTTTCATTGGTGAATCACCATCAATTTTACCAAGAAAAAACATATTTAAAATATGTCTACTGCCATCAGGAGCAATACTTTCTGAACTGAATAAAAAACGAGAAATAGAAACATCAAGATTTGTTTCTTCTTTCATTTCTCTTTTCGCACAATTTGCTATTGTTTCACCATATTCAAGCCCACCACCAGGAATTAACCAATAAGAGCGACCATTTTTTATATGCTCGATAAGAAGCACTTTTCCGTCAGATACAATTAATATACCTATCCTTATTCTGATGTGATGTTCTTCTGGCACAATCAACACTCCATTCTGCATGTTATTTATATTGAAAATAAATTTATAGAAATGATTTACTCAAATTTTTCTTAATTTTACCATCACCTGAAGTCATTATTATTCGTTTATTTTCAGGATCTTTAGGCGATTTACTTTCAAAAATTATATTATCTTCATCTTTCCAAAATATATGTTTATAAAATTCTGGTCTAAATGGCTGTTTCTTTCCAAATTCAGGAATTCTACCTTCATATATTTTCTTTTTTATTTCACCTGCAGTGTCTATAACTGTAATGTGTTCTGAATAGCCCCCTTGTTCATCAGTTGCTTTTGAATAACTTAAAACAGCAATAGATTTTCCATTTGGTTTGAAAGAAACATAATAACTTGAAAGGGGATAACCCCACCAACCGTCTGTTTCAGCATTTTGTAAATCCTTTAAAGTTTGAGTATTTAAATCGTAAAAACAGAGACTATTTCCTTTTTGCATTAAGAAACCTGTTGAATTTGGAGACCAAGAATATAAAAATACTTCTTCTTTAAAACATTCATTAGCTATGTCAGAGTAATCTCCATCTTCTTCAATCTGTTTTACAGATATTTCCCAAAGTGATTTTCCCTTTACTGTTGAAGGTAGAAGAAAAACAATATATTTTCCATTTTCTGATGCTATATAATCACTACATTCTCTCTGTATCTCATCAAGTACACCTACTTCAGGACGATAAATCCAAACAGCATCTGAGAAAAAATATTCATTTTTTATATGAGTTTTAAATATTATATTTTCGCCAACAGTACAAGGTTTATATATATAACCTTTTGAACTTGGCATTTCCATTATTTTAATTTCTGCTCCAGTTTCGTTTACAAAAGTGAGAATAGATTTTTTATATTTCTCATATTTTAAATATAGTCTCAATTTATTATTATTTTTGAAGTAGATAATTTCATCTTTAAAATCTTCAGTCTTTCCTGAGGATATTTGCTTAGTTACATTATCAGCAAATGAATATTCCCAATCTTCTACAGTTCCAGAGGAATAATCATTTTTTGAATATAGTATTTTATCATCTGAAACAGATGTTATACTTATATCTTCTTTTTCTTTTACATTAATAGAAAGACATTCTTTTTTTTCTTTTTTATTAAAATCTATGATTCTAATAGCTATATTAGATGTTTCATCTTCTTTTTTATCTGAATTTTTTATATTTAAATAAGCTAAAATACTTCCATCTTTAGATAAAACAGGATCGTAAAAACTCATACCTTTTTCTGAAGATGATTTAAAAAAAACAGCAGAAACTCCAATAATAACAATAGCAAAAAGAATAGATAATATTATCCATTTAGTTCTATCCATTTAATTTTCTCCAAATTATTTAAGAAAGGAATTTTTGAGAAATTTTCTTTGCTTGTGAAATAATTTCATCTTCACCTTCTATTTTTCCATGTTCCATAATCAATTTTCCTTTACAAAAAACAGAATCGACAAAATTATTTCCAACAGAATATACTATATCAGAATAAACATTAAATCCAGGTACCATATCATAAATATTTGACTTTAAAACAAGAAAATCCGCTTCATATCCTTTTTCAATTTTACCTGCTTTTATTCCAAATGCTTCAGCACCATTCAAGGAAGCAATTTTAAAACATTCTTCAGCAGTCATTAGTGTAGGATCATCATAGGCAAATTTTTGAAGAATAGAGGCAAATTTCATTGTTTCAGCCATATTTAAGTTGTTATTAGATGAACAACCATCTGTTCCAAGAGTTACTTGTACATTTGCCTGTTTCATTTTGCGATAATTAAAAGCCTTGCCCACAGATAATTTCATATTAGATATTGGATTATGCGATACAGTAGCTCCTCTGTCTGCGATCAATTTTATTTCATCATCATCGAGCCAAACACAGTGTGCCAATATTGTTTTTTCTGTTAAAAGTCCAAAAGAATCAAGATAAAAAGCTGGTTTCATGCCATGTTCTTTCAAACAGTCATCATATTCTTTTTTTGTTTCAGAAAGATGTGTATGTATGAAAAGATCATGCTCTTTTGCAAATTTACCAGCATATTTTAACATTTTTTCAGATACCGTATAAATTGCATGTGGAGCAACTGTAAAAATCATGTTTGGACTATCAATAATAGAAACACGCTTATAAGTATCTTCTAATTCTTTTATTAGTTCATCTGTATCTTTTCCAATATCAATAAAAGTAGCACTTACTGCAAATCGCATATTCATTTCAGTAGCTGCTTTTATAATTGAATCAATACACCAGTACATATCATTAAAAAATGTTGTTCCAGTTTTTATCATTTCAAGACATGCAAGTTTTGTTCCCCAGTAAATATCTTCAGGAATTAACTTTGCTTCAGCAGGCCATATTTTTTCGGAAAGCCAAGGTCTCAAAGGCATGTCATCTGCATATCCTCTTAACAATGTCATAGCAGAATGTGTATGCGTATTGAAAAATGAAGGAATAACAATTTTATTTTCTGCATCGAATATAATGTCTGAATAGTCTATTTTTTCGTTTTTTTCACTTTTAATAATATCTGTTATTATTCCATTTTTTATGAATATATCAGAAATTACCCCATTTAAATTAGCATTTTTAACAATCATTATTTTAAATTCCAAAAATATTTTTCTTTTATTATATATTTTAGATAAGTGAAAATCAAGAGAAAAAAGGGATTATTTTGAAAATTTGTATAAAGAAGGAAAAATATAAATATTCACAGAAAAATTAAAAGTTAGAAAAGGCTGTTTTTTAGGGCAGCCATTAAGTGATGTAAAAGGAAGCGTGAAAACATGAAGATATCCTTGAAAAAAGCAGATTTTGAAATTATGGAATTAAGTGCTGTTCTTAATTTTATAAGAGAATTATCAGCCCATTATCAGCCAATTCTATATTCAATAAGAAAAGAATATCGTCAAAGACTTGGTCTTTCAGAAGATACAAATGATAAATGGTGGGATGAAATAACATCTGAAAAATTAGAAGATGAAGGAATTTTTGGAGATATAGTTATCAATAAAAATAAAGATATTTTATTCTACAAAGTAGCTCTATATGAAAAATATCTACAAATTGGCTTCATTGGAAATAATGATATAGATGATTTTGATTCATTTTTTACTACTGTATCTGATATTGCTAAAAAATATTTTGGTGAAAATACTAATTGGATATTAAAAGAATACGATCAAGAAACAAAGCACGCTATAGATGATCAGTCAATTATTTGTGAACCAACGAGCGAAGAAACAGAACTTTCTATAATATTGGAAGATGAAAAGAAAAGAGATTTTCTTATGAAAATCAAAGATATTACTTCTGCTTCAATAACAAAGATATTTCCAAAAGATGAATTAAAATCACTTGCTGAAATAATAGATGAATTTACAGATAGAAATGTTATAACAAAAGATTTTGTTGTACTATGTAGCAAAACAGGTCAACCAATTTTAAAAGTTTCATCAAGAAGTGCTTTAGAAGAAACTCCACAGGGTGCAAATAAATGTTTGATTTGTGGCAATCCTCTTTCAAAAGAAATTTTAGATGAAATAGTATCTTGTAGTCCAAGTGGAAAAAAGATCATCGAACATAGTTATTGGCTTCAAGTCAGAATTCTTCATGCCCTTGAAAAGATTGGCATAAAATCTGAAGAGGTTAGAATTTGGACATCAGATAATGACATAATTTATTTGTTCTCAGTTATAAATGGTCAGTCATTTATATTTGTACTTGCAGATAACAAAATAACTATAGAAGACATTTACAAAATCAAATTATATGTTGAATCATATAACATTGATAATGTACTTTTGATCTCAACAAAAAATATACCATTAGTAATCAAAAAATATATTGAAAATTCAAGTACAGAAGATGTAAGTTTCAACTTTATTGAGAGTCTCAATTCTATTGATGACACTATTGAACTTTTCATAATTGAGCGTTGTTCTGCATACATCTCTAAATTGCTAAATTCCTTCATATCATTTACACAAGTCAAAATAAATGAACTGGTTATAGAGAGTATAACAAATGCAATACCAACTGTTCAAAAAACTAATAAAGCTGATAATGTAGAGGCTGAGGAAGTTGTTGAAGAACTTCCAGTAGTAGAAGAAGTTCATGTTAAAAAAGGTAAAAAAAATAAAAAGACACCAGATATAATTGAACTTGACGTTTAAAAAATTGTTGAATGAAATTATAAAATAGCACCTTTCTTTAATTTTTTGGGGGAATGGTGTTATTTTTTGTTTATATATTAAAACTATGTTTTAACTATCTTTGCATAAGCAATATAAATTTTAACCCCTAAATTTATATGTTTCAAAATCAATTAAAAGGATTTTTGTTAATAACAAGAGAATAACACAAAGTTATATTTATCTAAAAAAATAACGGCTAAAAATATAACTTTTTTATGCTGTAAAAATACAATAACATGAGAGGTATAATAATAAAATGGCTAAGAATGTAACTAGCGGAAAAAGTTCTACAAAAAAACCTGGCGATCCAAAATGCCGTGGTTGTCATGGACTTCTTGAAAATAGCGAAGCAATAAGAATTGGCGGAGCTAAATGGCACTATGAATGTGCAGTAAAAGCTGGAAAGAAAATCCCTGCTGAATATCAAAAAGTAGAAGAATAATAATATCCAAGTGATTTTATTTTTAAGGAGGAACAGGTGAAAAAATATACTACCGATAAAATCAGAAATATCGCTTTTTACGGTCATGGCGGAAGTGGAAAAACATCTATGGCAGAAGCAATGCTTTTCAATACTGGCGTTCTCGATAGAATGGGAAAAGTAGAAGATGGAAATACCGCAATGGACTTTGATGATGAAGAAAAGAAACGCGGTATGTCTATATATACATCTTTAGCACCATGTCAATGGAAAGAATATAAAATCAACTGCCTTGATGTACCTGGATTTTTGGATTTCGTCGGAGAAATCAAGAGTTCTATTTCAGTAATAGAAGGGGCAATTCTTTTTGCTTCAGCAAATTCAGGTCTTGAAGTTGGTCTTGAAAGAGTTTGGGACGAAATTGAAACAAGAAAATTGCCATCAATCCTTGTTGTAAACAAAATGGACAAGGAAAATGCAGATTACTATAAAGTAATCCAAAGCATAAGAGAAAAACTTTCACCTTCATTCCATCCTATTCACCTTCCAATAGGTTCAAGTGAAACATATTCTGGTTATGTTGACATTGTTACAATGACTGCATACAAATATGAAAATGGAAAAGCTGTAAAGATAGACATCCCAGCAGATATGAATGATAAGATAGAAGAGTACAGATCAGCTCTTGTAGAATCAGCTGCAGAAGGTGATGATGAACTCCTCGAAAAATATCTTGAAACAATGGAATTGACAGATGAAGAAGTTGTAAGAGGATTAAAAGAAGCTGTAAAAGCAGGAAAAGTAATCCCTGTTATAAGTGCTTCAGCAACAAAAAATATAGCTGTTGACGCTTTGATGAATGCTGTTATAGATTTAATTCCATCTCCAGCTGAAGTTCCAGTCCCAATGGGTACAAATCCAGTTTCAGGTGATGCTGTAGAAGTAAAATTAGATTCTCCATTCTCTGCATTTGTCTTCAAGACAACAGCAGACCCATATGTAGGAAAACTAACATTCCTTCGTATATATTCAGGTTCATTTGCGGGAAACCGTGCTGTCTATAATCCAAATAAGGATAAAGAAGAAAAAGTTGCAGGTCTCTTAACAATAAGAGGCAAAAATCAAGAAAATACAGATGAAGTAGCTGCTGGTGATATTGTAACTGTTGCAAAATTGGTCTACACAGTAACAGGTGATACATTATGTACAAAAGAAGAACCTGTAATGTTCCCACCAATAGAATTCCCACCAACAGCAATATCAATGGCAATCTTCCCAAAGAGCAAAGGCGATGAAGATAAACTTGGAACAGGTCTTGCAAAAATAAGTGATGAAGATCCTACATTCAAAGTAATGCGTGATACAGAGACAAAAGAAACTGTAGTAAGTGGAATGGGAGAACTTCATCTTGACATTGCAAAATGCAAAATGAAAAAGAAATTCGGAATTGATGTTGAACTCAGCTATCCAAGAATTTCTTACAAAGAGACAATAAAGAAAAAAGCACATGTTGACAGCAAGCACAAAAAACAGTCAGGTGGAAAAGGTCAATATGGTCACTGTGTACTCGATATAGAACCACTTGAGAGAGGTAAATACTTCGAATTCATCGACAAAATCGTCGGTGGTGCTATACCAAGAAACTTCATTCCTTCAATTGAAAAAGGAATCAGAAAAACAATGGAAGAGGGAGCAATTGCAGGTTATCCTATCGTTGACATATCTATTTCAGTAGTAGATGGTTCTTATCACCCTGTTGACTCTTCAGATATGGCATTCCAAATTGCTGGAAGCAAGGGTCTAAAAGAAGGTATGAAAACTGCAAATCCTTGCTTACTCGAACCCATCAACAATGTTGAAGTAACAGTCCCAGACCAGTACATGGGTGATGTCATTGGTGACATAAACGCAAAAAGAGGAAGAATCATGGGCATGGAACCAATAGGCAAAAAAGGTCTCCAACTCGTAAAAGCTCAGGTTCCTCTTGCAGAAATGCAGAAATATGCCATTGATTTACGTTCAATGACACAGGGTAGAGGCGTATATGTAATGAACTTCGATCACTATGAGGAAGTTCCAGCACAGATAGCCGAAGGAATCATTGCAGAATATGAAAAGAACAAAAAAGAAGAATAATTCTTTATAAAATAATTAAATTTTTGGGGATGATTAATTTATTGGTCATCCCCAATTTTAGAAAGGGAACAAAATGAATAAAAAACTCACGGCAATTTTTGCTGCAACAATTTTTGCAGTTGCAATAACTGGTTGTGGTACAGAGTCAAAACATGTTGAAAACGAAGAATATTATCCTATTCCAACAGTACAACCAACAGTTGATCCAACTCCTACTCCAACACCAACTACTCCTACACCAAGTCCAACAGAGACTATTACTGTAGATACAACAGTGAAAACAATTTATTATCAATCAAATGGTGGTAATATTACAGATGTATGTGTAGATGGAGCCAATAATATATATTTTCCTATCTCATCTGGTCAAAATAGCAAAATTGTAAAATATGACAGAAGTAAAGCAAATCCCACAACAGAAAATTTAATAACAGGTTTAATAAAACCTTTCTCAGTTGTATATAACTCAAATAATCTTTATTATACAACGAGAGAAGGTTCTGCAGGTCATGCTTGGAAATTTGATTTAGTAAACAAAACAAAAACAGCTTATTCTTCATCAGACAGTCAAAATCTTCTTGATCCTACATATTTGAAAAAAGTAGAAGTAATAGGAGGTCCAGGAGTTGTAGTTGGTACAGATTGTAATTTAAATTCGAGATTTGGATATCTTTTAAATGATGACACAAATATGTTTGTAGCAACTTCTTCAAGTGAAGTTCATACAAGTGCAAATTTCTTTGACTGTATTACAGCACCTCCTACATATCTCATAACAGGAAGTTTATCATCTGCAGGTGGTATAGGTGTTTTTGACTTTTCAACCTTGAAAGAAGTAAAAACAGCAACTGCTGATAGCCCATTAAAATCATTTACAACAACAGGAAAATTTATAACAGGTCTATCTTATGGTAGAAATGAAGATATAGTATACTCAAGTTTTCAAGAACCAGGAAAATTGAATATATATACATATAATCCAAGCGGAGATGACACAATTCTCTGTGCAAACGGAAGTATTCCTGCTGCATATAATATAATTAGGTCTACAGTAAACCCAAATAAATTCTATTTTACAGCTTGTGGAACAACTGGAGCTGTTGGTGTATATACAATGGATTTAAATGGAGAACATATTGAAAAAATAGCTGGTCCAACAACAAATCAACCAATGATCAGCCCAGCAAGAATAATAATCAATGAAAGTGCAAACCTTCCAGAAGGATATGAAGAAATAATTTGGACTTGTGGTGGTGGATATTTTGACACTTCAACAAGAGAATTTAACGGCTCACAAGGTGCAGTATATTCAAAAATACACCAAATTGGAACAGGTAACTAATATTATTATTTAATTTAAGAAAATCACAAAAATAACATCTCTAAAATAAATAGAGATGTTATTTTTTATATAAGAAAAAATGATAAATTAAAAGACAAACAGAATATATAAAAAAATAACAAAATAGGAGATAAAATTATTTACAAAAATTTCTTATTAATAATTTTAATAATTTCTATAACCTTTACAATATCTGTTGCTTCTGAAAAACAAAAAGATGAGAAAGCAGAAAGAATTTTAAAAAAATTGGAAGACAAAAATAAAGATATAAAAAATTTTTCCGTAAAATTCAATGCAACTATTTATTGTTTTTCAATGCAATTACCATTAAGTGGAAAATTTGTTTTTGAATATCCAGACAAAATGAACATGACTTTATATAATGTTCCTATATTTCTAAGTAGCTATAAAGGAATATTTAAAGGGCTTGCTCCTGCAGGCACAGCTTATGGAGGAGCTATAAGAAAATACATAAGAACAGAAAAGCACAATGGAAAAACATTCCACCTTATACAAATAAATCCACCTGAAAAACAAAATATTAAAGAAATTTTCATGTGGATTAATGATAAAAATGGAAATCCTGAATATTTATCAATAAAATACAGAGATGGAACAACTGTGGAAAGTGAAAATTCATTTAAAAAAGGTCTTACATATTCTCTTCCAAGTTCTCAAAAAGCATTATTAAAATCAAAATCATTTAGTGCTAAGGCAAGTGTAAAATATAAAGATTATAAAATTAATCAAAAATAGGGATTTTATATAAAAACTTAGAATATATAACAAAAAGCGAAAGGAGAAATCGAAAAATGAAATTTAAATTTTCGGTATTACTTTTTCTTTGCTTTTTCATGATTGCTTCTGTGCCTTCCTATTCACAGATAAACACAACAGAAATTAAGCAAGAAAATCAAAAAGAAAAAAAATCCGAAGAACCTGCAGGTTCTCCAGTAGAAGTACAAAAAGATGAAATAGGTCTTACTGTTACTGAAACAGGGACAATGATTCAAATAGAAGATGAATCAATTAAAATTTTAACCCCCAAAGCTGCTTCTGAATATTCAAAAGTAGTAAGATTTTATACATCTGGCGAACAAAAATGCCGAATTGATTTTGCAAGAGTTGTCAAAAAAGATAAACAAGTAATAGATATAACTAAAGATCCAGAATCTATATCATCCAAAGATTTTCCACCATTAAAAGATTCACCCTTGTACAAAAATTTGAGAGCATTAGTTCTCGATTTTGGAAAACTTGAAGTTGGAGATACAATAGAATATAAAATAGTTATAAACGATTTACAGCCATATCCAAATAAAGCATTTTGGATAACATCTATGTCTCGTGATATAAGCATTCTAAAAAATTCCAAAGTTATTTTTACATGTCCTGAAAATAGCTATTTTAATTATGTAACATATAGACAAAAAGATTCAAAAATGCCTTTAACGAAAAAGACCTCAAAAGGAATTGATACTTATTCTATAACATTCAAAAATGTACCAGCAATAAAAGAAGAAATAGCTATGCCACCAATTGCCTCTATT
>CADAWZ010000038.1 GCA_902791745.1 uncultured bacterium | reverse complement strand
TTCTTTTTATTTTTTGTAATAATTCTTCTTTTGTTAAAGATAATTTTTGAGTTGCTTTTTCTATCCAATCACCAAAATTATCTTCAAGTTCTTTTTGTGCATATCCAACAATATCACTGTATTTTTCAGTCATCGAAATATCAATTAAATTATTTAAACTTGAAAAAACTCCAGCTTTACTAAATTTTGATACACCTGTTATCATTATAAATTTTACTTGACTACAACCTTTCAAAACACCATAAAATGAACGAAGAGTTTCTCGCATTTCATTTGATTTTTCTAAATTGTTTATATTGTCTGTTATTGGTTTATCATATTCATCTATCAAGACAACAACTTTTCCAAATTGCTTATATAATCTTATTATTATATTAAACAACATTTTAGAAGCATCTGTCTCTGAAGATATACTTAAATCATTTAAAAACATAAAATTTTCCAAATAATTTATAATAGAATCGTTTAACTCTTTTTTATTTTCATAAGAGCCTAAACAACTCATGTCCAAAGTTATAACTGGATTAGGGTGATTAGCTTGTTCTTTTACCCATTCTTCAGCATAAAGACCTTTAAATAATTCAGCTTTTCCTTGAAACATTGCCTCTAATGTCGATATTGTTAAAGACTTCCCAAATCGACGAGGACGAGAAAGAAAATAATAATTGCCATTTTCTATTAAATTTAAAATCTGTTTTGTCTTGTCAACATAGAGGTAATTTTCTTTGCGAATTGTTTCAAGATTTTGAATACCTATTGGTAATTTTTGCATTGTCTTTTCTCCTTACTTTTCTAAAAGAAATCTAAAGGAAATGAATATTTTTTTATTTTAACATATCGAAAACAAATAAGCAAGTTGACAAAAATAAAAACATCCAGTTGAGATTGGATCTCGACTGGATGTTTTTGTAGTTACTTTTAGTATACTTATACTCCGTTTACTTTGTTAGCTCCCCAAGGTGAGCCCTCTGCTTTCATTTTTTCGGTGTCATAGTTTATATTGTCAACAAGATAAAAAGCATCTTCTCCAATAGTAGTAACACTATCAGGAATATCCAATGTCAAATGTGAAGTGTCGTCATAATAACCACACCCATAAAAAGCATGAAATCCAATAGTAGTAACACTATTAGGAATAGTTACATTTTCCAATGAATTACAATAAGCAAAAGCGTCTTGTTCAATAGTAGTAACACTATTAGGAATAGTTACATTTTCTAATGAATTACAACAAGCAAAAAAATCTGTTCCAATGCCTGTAATTTTGTATTTGTTACCTTCATTATCTCTAAAAATGGCAGGTATTTCAAGATTTGTTACAATTGTACCATCTTCTATTTTTTTTATATCATAATAATCATCATTGTTTTTAACTTTTTCATATCCTAATTGATTGAGTACATCATATGCAAGTGTAACTTCTTCAGAATCATCTGTAACATTTACAGTAATAGTTGCACTATTAGCACCTTCTTTTGAAACTGCAATTTTAGCAGTTCCTTCATTATATTGTGCAGTAATTTTTCCTTTTTCAGCAGTTGCAATTAATTCATCATCAGATTTGTAGTCGACTTGTTCTGTAACATCTTCACCATTTAGTATAACAGTTACACTTGTTTCTTCTTCAATAAATAAATTTACTTCTGATGGTGAAACTTCAAGAGTTGGTAAAGTTGGATCGATGACATTTACAGTAAATGTTTTTTCCTCTTCTGCATTTTCAGCATTAACTGTAACAATTGCAACACCAGGAGAGAGACCAGTAATCGCTCCCTGTTCAACATTGGCTATTGCTTCTTGATCAACAGTATAAGTAGCAGTTTGTGTAATGTCTTCACCATTTAATGTAACAATAATATTGTCTGTAGCTCCTACATTTAAAGTAAATTCTGTTTGTGAAAGTTCAAGTGGGAATTTTTCAGGTGTTGGAGTTGGGGTTGGAATTGGAGTTGGGGTTGGTACAGGTATAAATGGATATGAAGGAGGAAGAGTTTTGCCACCACCTCCACAAGCAGAAGTGATTATAGCTATAAAGAAAAGACATATAGCTAAAAGAGCGAAGTGCTTCTTAATCATATTTTTTTCTCCTTTATCAATTTTGTACAAATTAGAAGCTAATATTTAGATATTTGCACTCATCAAAAGATATTGTTTGTATATTATATTCACTATTATCTATTTGTTTCTTTTTTCTTTTTTGTATTATGTTTTAAATAATTATAAATTTTGTTGATAAGATATAGCTTGTTTTTTCTCATTATCAATGACAATCACAGCCGTAACTATTTCTTTGCCAGCAAGTTTGTAACTTTCAGCATAATGAGCAACTTGGTCTTCTGCCCTTTCTAATTTTTTATCTACCTCCGAAGAAGTCTTGGCAAACTTAAATTCAAGTATAATAAGTCTGTCATCAAATGGAATAACAATATCAGGGCGACCATCAAAAGTATGTGGTTCAGGAAAAGCTAAGAGTCTTGTGGTATAAAGTAACATCATGAATAACGAGCGATACCAAAATTCGCCTCTGTTTGGATAGTCATCGTAGGGAATTGGCTTCAAGGCTTCATTAAAAATATCAACAATTTTCTTTATATCTGCATTTTTTGTCGCTTCCCAAAGTTCATATCCTAAATTCATATAATCTGTGATATTATAAAAACTATCAAGAGACAGCTGTGTCATTGAACTACGAACTTCTTCATTTGGATAATCAAGAGTAATCATATTTCCTTCTCTTTTTACAATAGTTAAATAACCAGCTTGATATAAAAAGCTCTCAACACTTGCATTTTCAATTTCTCTTGAGTTTGTGAAATCGATAGATACTTTTTTATTTGTAAATTCTTTTTGGTCTTTTATTTTATGTTTTTTTAAATATTTTGCTAAAAATGAAGGTGTAGCTGAATTATACCAATAGTTTCCAAATTCTCCTTCATCAAAAAAATTTAGAACAGAAAATGGATTATATACTTTTGTTATACCGTCAAAAGAAAATCCGTCATAATAATATTTTATTTTTTTTAATAATTCTTCTTTATTCATAGAAATTTCTTCTGAAGTTTTTTCTATCCATTCAGAAAAATTATTTTCAAGTTCTTTTTGTGTATATCCGACAATATCACTGTATTTTTTATCTATGGAAATATCTTTTAAATTATTAAATCCTGAAAAAATTCCAACTTTACTAAATTTAGAGATTCCAGTAATAAAAACAAATCTTAAATATTTACTATAAGTTTTTAAAATACCATAAAATGAACGCAAAAACTTTCTTATATTATTTGCTTTTTCCATATCATCAATAAATTCTGTAATAGGAAAATCATATTCATCAATAAGAACGACAACAAGACCGAATTTTTTATATAATTCTCTTATTATTTTAGCTAATATACGACTTGCTGTTTCTTTTAATTCTATGTTTAAATTATAGTCTTCAATAATTTCTCCAATGTAATCTTTAAGTGATGATTTGAATTCTTTTATATTTACAAAATCTCCTAATCCACTCATGTCTAATTTAATAATTGGATTAGGGTGATTAGCTTGTTCTTTTACCCATTCTTCAGCATAAAGACCTTTGAATAATTCAGCATTGCCTTGAAACATTGCTTCAAGTGTAGAAATAGTAAGTGATTTTCCAAAGCGACGAGGACGAGAAAGAAAATAGTATGTACCCTTTTTTAGCATTTGCAATATTTGTTTTGTTTTATCAATGTATAAACTATTATTTTGGCGAATTTTTTCAAAATTTTGTTCGCCAATAGGTAAAACTTGTAGCATTTGTCTTTTCTCCAATTTAACTATGTTTTACAATTTTACCATGTTTTTTACAATAAAGCAAATAAAAAAAATGGACTGTATGCTTAACAGCCCATTTTTTTCCTCATTTCTTAATTATTTATTTTCTTTTTTCTTTCTTTTGGGGTATTTATGTGGTCTATCAGTTCCAGTAATAGCTCTATATTCTTTTTTTGTTGCATATTTCAAAATATATTCTTGATTTTCTGATTTATTAAAAGCCTTTTTTGCCTTTGTTTTTAAATAGTCTTTTTTACAAGTATCATAACTTTTTTCATATAACAACCCTGACAAAAAATATAGTTCTTTATCATCTTGCTTTTCTTTGGCAATTTGATTTATTATATCTCCTAAAAGGTCTTCATATAGCTTGTAATTATTACTATATAAAAAATTTTTTATTATTTCTTCTAAATCATCTGAAGTTGAAGACATATCAAGTTCGTTTATACATCTACAAGCTTTTAAATATATTTCACTTAATGACATTTCACTTAAAAGTTTATTTGCTTCAGCTTTTTTGCCATTTGCTAAAAGTATCATAAAGAAATTTACTTTTATTATGTCATCTGTAATTTTGTCTTCAAATGCTTTTTTATAGTAATATTCCGCATGCTCAAACCAACCATTCATTTTGTATATATCGCCTAATGTGATATATGTAGATGAAGTGGCATTATTTGTCTTTATAAATTCTCTTAAAGTCAATACTGCATTGTGAAAATCGCCATAGTGATTATTTATCACTCTTGCTCTAATTTCATAAGCAGTTGGAATGTTAGGAGCGAGATTAATAGCCCTTTGGGTTATGTACATTGCCCCTTGAACTTCTCCAATTTTGTCAAAAGTTTCTGCTACTTTAATTATTGTTTCATAGTCATTTGGATTTACTTGTAATGCCTGTAAAAAATATCTGATTGCGTCTCCTTCATATTCTCTTCTTATAACAGCTGAATGAGTTTTTTCAGATACTTTTAAATATAGATACCCAAGATGCTTTTTTATGTCGTAGTTAAATGGATCATAGGGATGCATTTGTAGGAGTAATTCCTCACAAATATTTATCGCTTTATCCAAATTTTTCATGTGTTGGGCTTGCAAAAAACAGGCATAATTTCTATTTTGGTTACCTCTCATGTTTATGGCTTTTTTTAGCAGTTCGTTAGCTTTTTCTTCTTCGCCTGTATTAAAAAGTTCCTTAGCCTCGTTTAAGTATTCCCCACCAAGTTTTGTATTTATTCTTTTTTGTAATTCTGATAATTCTTGTTTGTGTGGCATAATTTTACTCTACAAATTTTCCTGCACTGTCATAAATATTAGTATGTGTTATTTTTACATTTATAAAATCGCCTGTTTTTAAGTTTATGTTTGAAGGTATGCCATAGGCGAGAACTATTGCATCAACTTCTGGAGCATCATGTTCAGTTCTGCCAATGTAACTATTTACAAGCCTTATTTTTCTGTCTTTAAATTGATCTGAAATATGCCTCATTGAAAGGCTTTCAAATTTGTTGTCGATGATTATTTTAACTACTTTGCCTTTTCTTTTGTTTGTGAGTTCTGATGAAATCCTTCTCTGAATTTTTGCGATTCTCTGGTATCTCTCTTCTTTTATCTTTTCATCAACTTTGTCTGGATAGTCAAAAGCGAGCGTCCCTTCTTCATCTGAATATTTAAAAAATCCAGCTCTGTTTATTTTTGCCTCTTCGAGGAATTTTAATAAGATTTCAAAATCCTCATCTGTTTCACCTGGGAATCCTGTTATAAATGTCGATCTTATTGCAATTTCAGGAATTTTGCTTCTTATATCAGATAGAAGTTTTAAATATTCATCGCCATTTCCAGTTCTTTTCATCAATTTTAAAATATGTTCAGAAGCATGTTGTATTGGAATATCGAGATATTTTACAACTTTTTTTGAAGAAGCCATAAAATCAATAAGATCATTTGGCATAGAAAATGGATTTATGTACAAAAGCCTTATCCACTCCAACCCTGAAATCTCTTCAAGTTTTTCGAGAAGTGGAACAAGCATGTGTTTTTTGTTGAGGTCTATTCCATAAAGTCCAGTATCCTGTGCTATTACTTGGAATTCTTTTACACCTGTATCAACCAAATATTTTGCCTCTGTTATTATGTCGTCAATACTTCTACTTCTGTATTTTCCCCTTATATTTGGAATAGCACAATATGCACATTTGTGAGTACAGCCGTCAGATATCTTTAGATATGCCCAATGTGAGGGTGTTGTAAGTTTTCTTCCTGTGTATTTTTCATATTCACTTGGTATCTCAAATGATTCTTTAAGTCTGTTTTCTTTTTCTGTCAAAAGTTCTGTAATCTTAGATAAATTGGATATGCCAAACCAGCCATCAACATCTGGAAATCTGTTTTCTACTTCTGATGAATACCTTTTTGCATAACAGCCACCAACATATACTTTGAAACCCATTTTTTTCTTTTTTTCTGTAAATTCGTTTATAACACTTTCTGCTTCATCTCTTGCCATTTTTATGAATGCACAAGTCATTATCAAAACTATGTCTGCATTATTTTCTTCAAATACAAGTTTATGACCATTTTTTTCTAAAATGTTTATTATCGTTTCAGAATCAACAAGATTTTTTGCACACCCTAAGCTGACCATGTAGAAATTCATGTTACTTATCTACTCCAGTTATTTTACAATCTTTCATTATTGTGTTTATTTCTACTTTGTTTTTGGGATCGTTCTTTTCAATTATTACAGCATCACTTCTTATCAATCCCTTTTCAAATGCAAAATATCTGTCTTCTGTTATTACTGTATTGTCATCTGTCATTATTATAACAGAATTTATCTTTGTTGCTGTAACATTTTTTCCATCTATGACGGTATCCATATTTCCCTTTGTAAGTGAAAATTGTGCATGTGCTTGGACACCATTTATTTTTCCTGACCATTTCCACTCTGTCTCATTATCTTTTTCTGCAGGTAAAATTGTCATAGGTGGTTCATAAGTGGATTCTTTACCCATAAAATTAGAAGAGACAAGTTGTACTTTTTCATTGTCAAGTGTGTAATATTCTTTTTTGTTCACTTCAACAGATGATTTTGAGTTGTAAATCATTTCTGTGCAAGATTTTCCATTCTCATTTACCTGTTGACCTGCTTTGACTTCAGATGTAAATATCTTCTCGCCTTCTGCTGTCTTTAGTTTTGTTTCATAATTCCAAACTGAACCTTGATTCATTGGATAGAACATGTTATTTGTTTTTGTTGATGTACAACCTGCGGAAAATAAAATTGCGGTTGCCAAACTTATAATAAAAAATTTTTTCATTTTGTTTTTATATCTCCAAATTAATTATTTTTTTAACCAACTAATAATCCATATAAAAATTTATATGGTGTCATTATAATATAAGGGGCAATCAATATAGATATGACAATTCCTATATAAGATAAAGTAGGATTTGATGCAATTTTATATTCGACATTGTTTGCTGTTTTGGGTGAAATTAATCCCATAAAAATTTGAAATCCATCAAGTGGTGGAATTGGTATTAAATTGAATAATCCAAGTGATAAATTTATTTGTATAAATCTTAGGCATATTAAATTCATTAGAGGCATTCTTCCCAAAATTTGGAATAAAATAGCTCCTATAAATGCCATTATAAAATTAGAGACAGGTCCTGCAAGTTTGACTATAGGATATTGTATATCTGGCTTTTCAAGACTGTCTTTAGAAACAGGAACTGGTTTTCCTGAGCCCATAGCAGGCCAACCTAAAAAAACGCAAATTGCTACACAAGTAGTTCCTATAGGATCGAAATGTGAAATTGGATTCAGTGTAAGTCGTCCAGCATATTTTGCGGTAGGGTCTCCAAATTGCCACGCCATCCAACCATGTGCTAATTCATGAACAGCAAGTATTATTAAAATTAATACTATTGTTATAATTATATCAAGTATATTCATTTTTTGTTTTCTCTAAAATAAAATTTATTTTTAATATTCTATAATATAATTGCAAAAAATGCAAGTAAATTATAAAACTATTTCTACTTCAATAAAATTAGTTATTTTTCCCTCTTTTTATAAAATTACAGCAATTTTAAAAATTAATGTCAATTTACATTGGTGTATAAGATATTCACTACAACTCCGCTTCGCTCTAATTCCGTTCATTACCTTATACACCAATGTAAAATATATCATTTTAAAAATATTTTCTATCGTGTATTCTATACTGAATTGCTTCGGCTATGTGGTTGTCATCAATAATTTCTTTCTTTTCCATATCTGCTAAAGTTCTTGCAAGCCTCAATATTCTACCATATGCTCTTGCAGTAAATCCCAAACTGTCCATCGTCTTATATAACAGTTTTTCTCCAAGTGAAGTCGTCTTACATACTTTTGACAAAAGACCTGCAGGTATTTCTGAATTGTATTTAAACTTTTCTTTTTTGAATCTAAACATTTGTAATTCCCTACATTCTTCAACTCTTTTTCTTATCTCTTCTGAAGATTCTTCTTTTTCTGTTGATGAAAAATATTTGCTTTCAGGGCGTGCTACTTCGGTATTTATGTCTATTCTGTCGAGAATTGGACCAGATATTCTGGACATATACTTTTTTATTCTCAATGGTGAGCATTCGCATTTTTTAGTTGGATCACCATAATAGCCACAGGGACAGGGATTCATTGCAGCTATAAGCATAAAAGAGGCAGGAAAAATTATTGAATTTTTTACTCTTGAAATCAGCACTTTTCCGTCTTCGAGTGGTTGTCTCAACATTTCTAATATATTTCTTTCAAATTCAGGAAGTTCGTCTAAAAATAAAACGCCTCTGTGGGCAAAACTTATTTCACCAGGTGCAGGGATAGAACCTCCTCCTATAAGCCCTGCATAGGAAAGAGAATGATGAGGCGATCTAAAAGGTCGTTCTCTTATTATAGATGAATTTTTTGGAAGTAATCCTTTTACACTGTAAATTTTTGTTACCTCAAATGCTTCATCATATGTCATAGGGGGCAATATTGTTGGAATCCTTCTTGCCAACATAGTTTTTCCTGATCCAGGAGGTCCTATCATCAAAAGATTGTGATTTCCTGAGGCTGCTGTTTCTATAGCTCGTTTTGCCAATTTTTGACCTTTTACATCTGAAAAGTCAACATCATATTTTGTCGATTCTTCAGAAAATATTTCTCTACCAGTCTTTGATTTTATTGGTTCAATTTCTCCTTTTAATGCCTCAACAGCTTCATATAATGTTTTTACTGGATATATTGTTATATTTTCTGCAAGTAATGCTTCATCTTTATTTTCATAAGGCAAAATAAAAACGGCATTTGGAACTTTTGCTATCTTTGAAGCCATAGATAAGATGCCATTTGTTTTTCTTACAAGACCGTCAAGTGATAATTCACCTGCCAAATAAAATTTTTTGTCTTTTTGAATTTCTATATATTCCATTGCACTTATTATCCCAGTAGCTATTGGAAGATCATATAGTGACCCCTCTTTTCTCAGATCACCAGGTGCTAAATTTATAGTTACTTTTTTACAAGGATATTCAAATCCAGAATTGCTTAATGCAGAATAAATCCTCTCTTTAGATTCATTTACAGCCTTATCAGGAAGACCAACAACTGTTGTTTTGGGAAGACCATTTGAAATATCAACTTCTACTCTTATTTCATGTGCATCAAGCCCAATTATAGCCATACTGTAAAAGTTGGAAAGCATGTTTTTTAACCTCTTTTGTCCTTTGTTTTTCTTTTGCTTATAACATTTTAATATTAACTTTATACTTATTTTTTTGTTAAAAGAGATGATTTTTTGTTAATTTTTTGTGAAATCGATATTTGCAAAAAAATTTCATGTGCGGAAGTTCTCCAACGACAATAAAATAAAGGAGAACTGACACATACAGAAAAGATAATGTAATGAGTTACTATTTATTTTTCATTAATTAACTATAACGAGTTAATTTTTTAAAAATTAAATAAAAAAATGCTGGCAGAGAGATTTACGCTTTTTAGGTTTTGGTCTCTTTTGCGGAAAAATCCGCCTGCCAGCTTTTTATGTTTTATCCTAAACTCTTTCCTACTTTCACCTAAAAATTCAAAGGATAAAATGAAAAAAAATCTCAATTTAAAAAAGGTAAAACATTGACTTATAAAAAAGATAGAATATAGTGTTTTTTTGTAAAATAGGGAAGGAGGATATAATGGCTTCTGAATTTTTTATTCCTGATACAGTACAAAAAGCTATTAAAATAAAAGAAGAAACAAAAAAGACATTTTTTCTCGGTGGTGGAACTACGCTTAATTCTTGGACTAAAAATGCTGGTTCAAAGAATTTAATTTCTTTAAGGAAATTGGGATTAAAAAACATTGCGAGAAAAAATGGTTATATTTACATAGATTCTGGTGTTACAATGACAGAGATGACAAAAAATCCTATTCTGTCAGATAATTTGCCATTGAGTGAGATTGTAAAATCATGTCATATCGTTTCTAAAAATATAAGAAATATGGCTACAGTAGGAGGAATTATAGCTTCAAGATATACAAGAAGTGATTTTATTCCTCTTTTTCTTGTTCTCGATGCGGAGATTTTATATGAATCACCAGACGGAGAGCATTTAGATCCAATAGATGAATATTATGAGAATCCTCCTTCAAAGACAATGTTAATAAAACAACTTGTTTTGAAGGAAAATCATGAACCATTCTTTTTCAAAAGCAAAAGATATGCAAGAAGTTCTAATGATTTACCTATTATAAAAGTAGCTGTTTTGTTTAGACCTGAAGGCGTTGCAATGAAAAATATAAGAATTGCTGTTGGTGGTCTTTATGAAAAATCAATGCGTCTTTATGAACTGGAAAAACTTCTTGAAGGTAAAGATTACACGGATACTGATTTACGCAAAATAATATCGGAAAAATTAAATGAAATGCCCCCTGCAAGAAATGATTTTCGTGGAAGTGGCGATTTTAGAAAATCTCTTGTTTCGGCTTTTCTTGAAGATATTTTGACATCTGCAGTAAAGGGGGATTCAGTAGAATGAAAATAAAAGTTACACTCAATGGAAAAAAGAAAACTTTGACTGGAGACCCAATGCTTCCTCTTGCAAAGGTCTTACAAAAAAATCATCTTTTATCTATAAGAACAGATTGTGATGGTACTGGGTATTGTGGTGCTTGTAGTGTTATTTTAAATGGTGTTAAGGTTAATTCTTGTCAAGTTAGACTTGGTCAATTAGATGATAATGACGAGATTTTTACGACAGAAGGTTTTGCAAAGGGTAATGAATTGCACCCAATTCAAAAGGCATTTCTTGAAGCAGGAGTTGTTCAATGTGGACACTGCACACCTGGTATGATGTTAGCTGTAAAAGAATTGTATGATAACATAGAAGACCCAACAGAAGATGATATGAAAGATTATCTTTCAGGTAATATGTGTCGTTGTACAGGATATAAACAATACTTAAATGTATTGAATATTCTAAAAAAAGAATCATTTGATGACCACAAGACTTTTAGAGATGATCTCAGAGCTGTTGGAAAACCAGCCAAAAAAGTTGATGGTCCAAAGCTCGTAAAAGCAGACCCTGCTTATGTTGGTGATATGGTAACTTCAGATGCACTTATAATAAAAGTAAAGAAAAGTCCTTATGCACATGCTTTTATTAAAAGTATAGATACATCAAAAGCTGAAGAGCTCGAGGGGGTCGAATATATTGCAACATATAAAGATGTTCCAGATCGTCCATATAATACGGCTGGTCAGGGTTTTCCAGAGCCTTCTCCTTATGATTTTAGACTTTTGGACAGAACACTTCGTTATTTGGGAGACAGAGTTGCAATAGTTGCTGCCACAACAGCAGAAATAGCAGAAAAAGCTGTAAATTTAATTAAGGTAGAATATGAGATTTTACCTGCAATATTCGATCCTTTTGAATCTAAAAAATCCGAAGTTTTGATTCAAGATAGAGATATTTCTGTTGATCCTCTTCCTATTGGTCAAGACCCAAAAACAAATAGAGCAGCACACAATGACGGTGGTATCGGTGATGTCAAAAAAGGATTTGAAGAGGCTGATGTTATAGTTGAGAGAGATTATGGAACAACAAGAGTTCACTGTACACCAATGGAAACACATCGTTGCTTTGGTTATATGGAAGGTGGACGACTTGTTTTAAGAGCTTCAACTCAGGTTCCTTGGCATTTGAGAAGAATTCTTTCAAATCTTCTTAGTGTTAAAGAAAATAAAATCCATGTTATTAAAGAAAGAGTGGGCGGAGCTTATGGAGCAAAGCAAGACCTCGTTCAAGAGGATATTGTCGCATGGGTTGTTTGGCAGACAGGTATGCCTGCATATTATGAGATGACAAGAGAAGAAGAATTCTTAAATGCAAGAGTTCGTCATACAATGTTCTTTAGAATTAAAGCAGGAGCAACCAAAGACGGAAAACTTACTGCTATAGATTTGAGAGAAATTTCAGATACTGGTCCTTATGGAAATCACTGTTTGACAGTTCCAATGAATGCTTGTTCAAAAAGTTTGCCACTTTTGAAATGTGAAAATATGCACTATGATGTCAGTACATATTATACAAATAACATAATTTCTGGAGCATATCAGGGATATGGAGCTCCACAGGGAAGTTTTGCCGTTCAAATGGCTTTGGCAGAACTTGCAGAAAAACTTGGAATTGATCAACTTGAATTTTTGAGACAAAATATGGTCAAAAAGGGCGATTTCCTTGAGATATTAAAATCACTCGGTGAAGGTCAAGAAGGTATCGCTCAGAGGATTAGTTCTTGTGGATTAAAAGAATGTCTTGATAGAGGAGCCGAATTAATTGGTTGGGATAAGCCTATTGTTCCTTCTGACAATCCTTATATTAAAAAGGGTAGGGGAGTTGCAATAATTCAACAAGGTTCAGGACTTCCAGGTATAGATTCTGCAAATGCTGAAATAAAAATGATGAATGACGGCACTTTTATGATTTTAATGGGTGGAACAGATTTGGGAACAGGTCTTGATACTCTTGCTGTAAAAGTAGCTTCAGAAATGCTCTGCACAGATATAGAGAATTTCTCAATTTTATCATCTGATACTGATGTTACACCTTTTGATGTCGGTGCTTATGCTTCATCAGGTACATATTTTAGCGGAATGGCAGCATATAAAGCTGCTGAAGATATGAAGAGAAGACTTCTTGAAATTTCTGCACAGTTTTTGGAAACTGAAGTAGATAATTTGGTTATGGAATATCCTGGAATCATTAGAAAGAAAGATAACAAAGAGGCTTCTTTAACTTATGCACAGATAGCATATAAGACACAGTCAGGAAATGGTGTTGGACAAATTATTTCAAGAGGACATTTCACAACAGAAGAAGCTCCTATTCCTTATGGAGCCCATTTTGCAGAGGTAAGTGTTGACACGAGAACAGGTGAAGTAACTGTCGATAAATATTATGGAATCCAAGAATGTGGAACACCTATTAATCCTGAATTGGCACTTGGTCAAGTTTATGGAGGAGTTGTAAAATCAATCGGACATTCTGTAATGGAAGTTATGACTTTTGATCCAAAGACTGGCAAATGCCATAATCCAAATTTTGCAGATTATAAAGTGCCTATGTTCAGAGATCTTCCAAAAGATTTTAAATGCGAGCTTATAGGTGTAGATGAGCATTTAGGACCTTATGGCGGAAAATCTGTCTCTGAAATCAGCACAAATGGAGCTGCTGCCGTAATTGGTATAGCTATTTATAAAGCTGTTGGAATTTGGATGCAAGAATGGCCATTCACAGCTGAGAGGGTATATCAGGCACTTCAAGATAAAAAAGACAAGCCATATCTTTATGATTTTGATTAGATTGTAGAGTGAGTAAAAAAAAGCTCTTGTGGATTATTTCTGCAAGAGCTTTTTTGTTGACAAAAAGACGGAATAGAATATATTATAATAAGTAACATAAACACTCAAGTCTATTATTAACGAAAGTTAATACAGCTCAAACAGACGGGACGTTTTTATTTTTGAGGAAAATTTTAAAAAAGATAGCAAAATCTATTGACAAAAATTTTAAAAAATGTTATACAATAGATAACAGATCCCGTCAAGCTTAAGGTTAACGAAAGTTAACACAGCTCAAACCGATGGGCCTTTTTTATTTTAAGGAAAATTTGTTTTATGAATATTTATCCTAAAAAAGTTTTATCTATTCAAGAACAATTACAGGCATATAAAAATGCAGGAATGATTATTGATTCAGATAATGAAGTATTAGAGGCATTAAATACAATAGGTTATTATCGCCTTCGTGGATATTCTTTTCCGTTTTATGATAAGAATAATAAAAAATATAGAGATAATACAAAATTTTCTGATATATTAAATATTTATTATTTTGATAGAGAATTATCCGAATTATTATTTTCAATGTTGTCTAAGATTGAAGTATCTTTAAGAGTTAGATTTAAAGATTCTCTATTGAGGATTTATAATGACCCATTGATTTTATACAATTCTTGTATATGTAGTGATAAACAAAATTATTGGAAAAATTTATCTATAATTTCTTCTGAAATAGTTCGATCAAATGATGTTTTTATAAAACATCATTTAGATAATCATGAGGGACAAATTCCGATTTGGGCTATAGTAGAAATTCTTTCTTTTGGTACTTTGTCAAAATTAATAAAAAATATGACAACAGGAAAAGGAAGTGCCTTTAGTTTGCTTGTGGAAAATTATAAATTTAAGAATAGAAATAATAAAGACTGTAAGCCTTCTATGTCAATGTTTTCAACTTGGACACATTCCGCATATATATTGAGAAATCTTGTTGCTCATAATTCTCGTATTTATAATCGTTTATTTTCAACAAAACCTGAAATTATTGATATTGATAAAATTCCAAATGTAAAATTTTATGGTGTGTATTTTGTTATTTTAGCAATGAAATATCTTCGCCCAAATGATGAAACTTGGAATTTGTTTTTTGAAAATTTAAAGAAATTGATTGAAAAATATTCTCCTTATATTGATTTGAAACAAATAAGTTTTCCTACTGACTGGGAAAAGCATTTAGATATCAGATTGTAAAACAAAATCCCTCCTGCAGAAATTATATTCCGCAAGAGGGATTTTGTTTTGATTCTTCCCCATTGAGGAGTTGCATTATTTTTTCTATTTTGCTATAATAAAAATAAGGTGGATTAAAAAAAATGGCAGAAGAAATACAAATTAACACACAAGATTTAAGGGACTAC
>CADAWZ010000037.1 GCA_902791745.1 uncultured bacterium | reverse complement strand
ATTAAAAATTGATATGAGTTGTTTAGGCTCTTATCAAGATAAGAAAGAGTTAAATAAATCAATTATAAATTATTTGGAAAATTTTATATTTCTAAATGATTTAAGTATATCTTCAGAAACAGATGCTTCTAAAATATTGTATAATCTAATAATAAGATTATATAAACAATTTGGCAAAGTTGTTGTCCTTATTGATGAATATGATAAGCCAATTACTGATAATTTAAACAATTTAGAAAAAGCAGAAGAAATGCGAAAATATTTGAGTTCATTTTATATTGTTGTAAAAAATTGTAGTGATTATTTGCGTTTTGTAATGGTAACAGGTGTATCAAAATTTAGCAATATAGGTTTATTGTCAGGAGTAAATAATTTGAATGATATATCTATGGACTAAAAATATGCTGATATAGGCAGATATGTACCTTGATGATATTTATCGTATTGAAGGATATATAACATTGGAAAATGAGATTTGGAAAGCCTTAGAAGATGAGAATATAGAAAATTTAGTAAAATCATTTAATTTGGCAATTTCAGGGATTCCTTATGAAGACTTTCAGAATAGAGATGAATATTTTTATCGTTCTTTATTTGTAATGTTACTTCGTGGTGCGGGTGTAATATATTTTGCTGAAGTTCACACTTTAAGAGATCGTCCAGATATAGTAATTGTCTTAATTGTCTTTAAAAATAAGGTAATTGTCGTTGAATTTAAATTAGCAAAAGATTCATCAGAAGTTGAGAAAAAAAGAAAAGAAGGCGAAGAACAGATAAAATCAAGAGATTATTCTTCAGCTTATGAAGGAAGTAATGAGAAAGTAATTAATCTTGTTTTAATCGCTGATGATGAAAAAATACAATTAGTGCTATAGATATTAGGAAATAAAAATGATTCAAGATTTTCAATTTTTAATAGTAATAATAAGTTTTTTTTATTTTTTGCTTTTAGTAGTTTTATATAGACAAAAAGGATTAAATCTGCCTTCTGCTTTTGGTTGGATTTCGGCAGGTATTGTTATGGGAATCTTTTCATTTTTCCCAAAAATTACATTGAGTATAGCAAAAACTTTAAATATTTCGCCTCCTATAAATGCTTTTATTATTGTTTCTATTTTATTTTTGATATTGACATTATTCTTATTTTGGATTATATTTAGAAATTTAAGCGAAAAAATAAAAAAACTTGCTCGCATATCTCAATCTAATCAACAAAATCTTGAAGATATTGTAACTTCTGTTGTAGCAGAATCTAAAAAAGTAAAAGAACAAGAACAAAAAGAAGATGAATAAAGAATTTAAACATATGTTTGCTATTTGTGCTTATGGAGAATCTCCTTTTTTGGAAGATGCTATAAAATCTCTTGTTGCACAAACCCGAAAAAGTGATATAATATTGTCAACTGCTACTCCCAATAGATATATTTCAACTATTTGTGAAAAATATTCTATTCCTATTGTAGTTACTAATTCAAAGCCAGGAATTGGTCCTGATTGGAATTTTGCAATGAAGTCGGCAGAAGCAGATTTTGTAACACTTTGTCATCAAGATGATATTGTAAATGAAAAATATGTTGAATATGTATTGTCTGCTGTTAATTCAAATACAATAATAGCTTTTACGGATTATTGTGAACTTAGAAATGATGTACTTACAGAATCTGATACTCTTCTATTTGTAAAAAGATTAATGCTGTTTCCATTTTTAATTCCATTTTTTAAAAGTTTTGTTTTTGTAAGAAGATTTATTCTTTCTTTTGGTTGTCCAATTTGTTGTCCGTCTGTTTGTTTTAACAAAAATAAATTAAAGGACATTGAATTTGACAATTCTTTTAAATGTAATTTGGATTGGGATTATTGGGAAAGAGCTTCAAAATTAAAAGGTGATTTTCTTTATATTCCCAAAAGGTTGCTTGTTCATAGAATTCATGAAGGTTCTGAGACAACAAAACTTATTGCTAACAATACCAGAGGAAATGAAGATTTGATAATGTTTGAGCGTTTTTGGAATAAGTCAACTGCAAAATACATATATTCACTTTATGCTAAAAGTCAGAAGAGTAACAAAATAGAATCGGAAGAGAAAAAAACTAAAAAATAATAAAGAAATAGAAAAATGTGGAAAAACAAAAGAAGCGGATTTAGTTTAATTGAATTGATGGTTGGTGTTTTTATATTGTCGATATCTCTTGTCTTTGTTATAGGACTTTATGGACGACTTGTAAAATCATCTGAAACATCTGAAAATATAACAGTTGGAACATCTGCTGGAATGAAAATTATGGAAGATTTTCTTTCTGAAAATGAGGGAAAGCCCTTAAAAGATGGTTCAGTTTTTGGAAATATGAATATGAATTCTGTTCAGTATTTTTATATAATTGATGTTTCTTCGCCAATTTCACAGACATTAGAGCCAGTAAAAAAAATTGATGTAACTGTTTTTTGGTGGTATGAAAAAACTTTTGATAAGAATAAAAAACAAAATGAAAAATTTAAAAATATTGAAAAGGTTTATTTAGAAAAAGCCGATTTAACGACAGATGGATTATATAATGCTTTTATGAAAGATAAAAATTATTTAAATGCAAGCACAAAGTTGTCAAAAATTATTTTTTATCCAGAAGAAGAGAAAATTTAAACTATGTTTATTTTAAATAAAAAAAGAAAAATATTAGGTAGTTCTTTGATAGAGCTACTTATTTCTTGTGCAGTATTTTGTTTTATGGCAATATGTATTTTTGTTGTGCTTCATATAGGATCGGTGTCTTGGAAGACTGCTGATGAAAAATATGGAATGGAACAAAATATCAGAAAATCTGTTTCAGATATAAATTCTAATTTGACAAATACAGATATTTCTTCTTTTAACAGTGGTCGCTTTTTGTCAGATGATGGAGAAATTTATCCTTGGATGGCTTTTAAAGTCTTTTTTTCAAATTTAAAAAATCAATTTTCAAACAATTTATATATAGACTTTTTTGGTAGTAACAAAGATGAGTTAGAAATAAGTGATTCAAAATTTTTTGTGTTATATTATCTATCTCCACAAAAAACAAATGAAAACAATAATATTAAAAGCGAATATCAACCAAAAAATCTTGTTAAATTAATTATTCCTATTGATAAAAATAATGAAAAAAAATATATGACAAGATTTGATGTAAAAGATTTTGTAAATCCCCTAAATAATGAAAATGATAATTCTACGGTTATTGCAAATAATATAGCAGATTTTAATGCTTCTTTTAATGATTCCAACAATTTTGAAAAATCTAATGATGATGAAATTCCCGATGGAACTATAAATTATTTTATTGTTGCATTTAGAGAAATAGATAAGTCGTCTCGAAAAATTGATGAAGTTACTAAAAAGAAACTTATTAAAGAATATGACAAAACTAAAAAAAATAAAAAGTTAAGAAATCACAATTATGATGATTCGAAAAAACACAGATATTCAATACAGATAAATCAGTCAATACTACCTTTTAATAATGGAAAGATAAATTAGAATATTATGCCAAATAAAGATAAAAGCAAAAATATTATTGAACTTGAAAATGTTGTTGTTTATTTAAATGATAGAATGGTGCTTGATGATATAAATATGGCTATTCCTTATGGTTGTGTAACTGCTGTTATTGGTCCAAATGGAGCAGGTAAAACAACTCTTTTGAGATCTATTTTGGGAATCATAAAACCATCGTCAGGGAAAATTTCTGTTTTTGGTAAATCTCCTGAGCATTTGGGAAAAGATAGAAATAGGATAGCTTATGTTCCACAGATTCGCTCTGTTGATATGACTTTTCCAATAAGAGCAAAAGAGGCTGTTATGATGGGAAGATATCCGACTTTAGGGCTTTTTTCGAAACCTTCTAAAGAAGATTATAAAATTGTTGAAGAAGTTATGGAACAAGTAGATATTACTTCAATCGCTGATAAGCCACTTTCTAAACTTTCAGGTGGTCAGGTACAGCGTGTTTTTATAGCAAGGGCTTTAGCTGCAAATCCTGAACTTTTGTTTTTAGATGAGCCAACAAATGGAGTTGATCAGCTTCATTCTTCAAATTTTTATGAACTATTAAAAATATTAAAAAAGGAAAATATGACTATAATAATTGTATCACATGATGTTGGTGTAATTGCAAATTATGTTGATGCAGTTGCTTGTATAAATAAAAAGTTATTTCTCCATTCAGTACCAAAAGCTATTAATGGACAGGTTCTTTCTGAAATGTATGGCTGTGATGCTGTTATTTTTAATCACGGAGAAATTCCACATATGGTCGTTTGTAAGGATAAGTAAATGGGTATTTTTGAATATGCTTTTATGCAAAGAGCATTGATTGCTTCAATAATTATTGGGGTTCTTTGTTCTGTAATTGGTGTTTATGTTGTTTTGAGGGGAATGTCTTTTATAGGAGCGGGTATTGCTCACGCTTCATTTGGCGGAGTTGCACTTGGTTATTTATTAAATGTAAATCCTCTTTTTTCTGCTATTGTATTTTCTGGACTAACAGCTTTGTGTATTGGTAAAATAGCAAGAAGAAAAGTAATAAAAGAAGATACAGCTGTTGGAATATTTTTTTCAGCGACAATGGCGTTTGGGGTTCTATGTATTGGGTTGTTAAAAGGCTATAATATCGACTTGATGAGTTATCTTTTTGGAAGTATACTTGCAGTTTCAAATGAAGATATTTATTTGATAGCAGGTGTTGCTTGCGTTGTATTGCCCTGTATTTTCTTATTTTTTAAAGAGTTAAAATTTGTCAGTTTCGATCCTGAAGTTGCCGAAATTATGGGACTTCCTGTTAATTGGCTTTATTATTGCCTTTTGGTTTTGATTTCTTTAACGATAGTTGCTTCAATGAAACTTGTTGGAATCGTTCTTGCAAGTGCATTACTCATAACTCCTGCGGCTTCGGCATACCAATTTGCAGAAGATTTTAAAACGATGATGATTATTTCTGTTGTTTTAGGACTTGTTTCGTGTATAGGTGGGCTTATTCTTTCTTATTATTTAAATACAGCTTCTGGTGCAACAATAGTTATGTTGTCAACAACAATGTTTTTTATATCCGTTCTCTTTTCACCAAAGAAAAATTACATAAAGCGTTTAATTGCTATGATAAAGAAATAAGGTAAATTAACATACTAAATATAAATTTATTTAGTTTTCAAAAAAAAAGCAAATAAAAATTACAATAAATAAAGATTAAAGGAATTTCAAAAAAAAATACTAAGAAATATTAGTAAAATATAAAAATGGATTGTGAAAAAATTAATATTTGTTTCACAATCCATTTTTTTTATTCGCTTTTTTTAATTATCCATCTTTGTGCAAATATTTTTGAACGACCTTTAAACAAATTTCAGCTCGTTTAAATTCCAAATATTTTTCATCTGTCTCTGAATATACTGATTTTTTACGCAAATCCTCTGAAGCCTTTTTATACATTTCTTCTGCAGATTCATCATCTATTTCATCTGGAAGAAATGCAAAACCAACAGCTAAAGTTACTTTATCTCCAGTAATTGAAGCAAAACCTTCTGACATAGCCCAAACATATTCTTCTTTTCCATTTCTTAAAATACAAACTCCAGGGCGTATCATTGATATTAATTCTGTGTGTCCTGCCATAATACCAATATCGCCTTCCCAACCTGGAAGTTGAAGATATTCTGCTTCACCAGAATAAACTTTTTCATCTTTTGCAACAATATCAACAGTAAAACTCTTCATAGGTAATGAAACCTTTCTTTACTAAATAGCTCCCATCTTCTTTGCATTCTCAATGACATCATCAATAGTTCCTGTCATATAAAAAGCCTGTTCAGGTAGATGATCAAGTTTTCCAGAAATCATATCTTTAAAGCCCTTAACTGTATCTTGCAAACTTACATATTTTCCAGGAATTGAAGTAAATTGTTCGGCAACAAAGAAAGGCTGTGATAAAAATCTCTGAATTCTTCTTGCTCTTCCTACGATTATTCTATCATCTTCTGAAAGTTCATCAACACCCAAAATTGCGATGATATCTTGAAGTTCTTTATATCTCTGCAAAATCTCTTGAACTTTGACAGCTACATAATAATGTTCATCACCGACAAATCTTGGTTCAAGGATACGAGATGTTGAAGCAAGAGGATCAACAGCTGGATAAATGCCCTGATCAACAATGGCTCTGCTCAAAACAGTTCTTGCATCGAGATGTGAAAATGTGGTTGCAACAGCAGGGTCAGTAATATCATCTGCTGGAACATAAATAGCCTGAATAGCAGTAATTGAGCCTCTTTTAGTAGATGTAATTCTCTCTTCAAGTTGTCCAACTTCTGTTGCCAATGTAGGCTGATAACCTACAGCAGATGTCATTCTTCCCAAAAGTGCAGATACTTCAGAACCAGCCAAAACAAATCTAAATATATTATCTATAAACAGAAGTACATCTTTTCCGCCTTGGTCTCTAAATGCTTCTGCAAGAGTAACTCCAACAAGACCTATTCTGAATCTTACACCTGGTGGCTCGTCCATTTGACCAAAAACAAGAGCTGTTTTGTCAATAACACCTGAATTTTTCATTTCAATCCAAAGATCATTGCCTTCTCTTGTTCTCTCGCCTACTCCAGCAAATACAGAGTAGCCACTGTGTTCAGAAGCAATATTTCTAATCATTTCCTGAATCAAAACAGTTTTACCAACTCCTGCACCACCAAAAAGTCCTACTTTACCACCTTTTGCATATGGTTCAAGAAGATCGATTACTTTAAGACCTGTTTCAAAAATTTCACTTACAGGAACCTGCTCTTCAAGTGGAGGAGCTGATCTGTGGATAGAGTAACGCTCTTTTGTATTTATTGGTCCCTTACCGTCTGCTGTCTCACCTGTAACAGTGAAAAGACGTCCGAGAGTTTCCTCACCGACAGGAACTGAAAGAGGAGCACCAGTTGCTTTTACTTCCATTCCCTTGTAAAGACCGTTTGTATTGCCCATAGCAAGACATCTTACTTGTCTATTTCCCAAATCATTCTCTACTTCAAGATATAATTTTATCTTTTTTCCAGAGTCATCTGGACTATCCATATCTATTGTAACGGCATCATATAGTTTTGGAAGTTCTCCCTCTAAAAATTCTACATCGACTACCGAACCTATAACTTGAATAACCCGACCGTAATTTTCTATTGACATAAAATCCTCCAAAACGATCGAAAAAAATTAAGATTTGCTAAGTTGTGCTGCTGCAGATGAAATTTCCAAAATTTCAGTAGTAATAGCATCTTGTCTTGCTCTAAAGAAACTCAAACGAAGTTCATCTGAAAGTTTTTCTGCACTATCTGTTGCATTTGTCATTGCTACTATTCTTGCTCCATATTCAGAATAACGAGCATCGAGCAATGAAGTCAATAAAAGCTGTTTTAAAGCCATTGGCACAAGTAAATTTACAGCCATTTCTGTTGAAGGCTCAAAAACACAAGTTCCAGTATTTTTCGAAGTTTTTTCTTCTTTTATTTCTGGAACAAATGGTAAATATTGTATATTTTTTATTTTATAAGAAGCCTTTGATTTAGCAGAAGCATATACTATATGTAGTTCATCAAATATATTTTCTGCAAAATCCTTGGCAAACATCAAATACATTTCATCTGCAAAATCACTGTCAGGAATCCAGTTAGCTTTTCCCCATCTATATGGAATTTTTCTGCGATCGTAAAAAGTCTTTGCCTTTGTTCCTAATATATAAATTACAGGATTTATACCATTTAATTTTAGTTTCTCTGCAAAATTAGAAGACATCTTCATTATATTTGTATTATAAGAGCCACAAAGTCCTTTATCGCTCGTTATAATCAAAATGCCAACATTTTTTACATCACTTCTTTTTTCCAAAAGTGGATGAGAAATTTCTTTTGTATTTTCAGCAATCTTTCCCATTATATATACAAGCTGATCGGCATAAGGAACCCCAGCTTTTACCATAGATTCCGCTTTTGATATTTTAGAAGAAGCTATCATCTTCATAGCTTTTGTTATTTGGGAAATGGATTTGACACTTGCCTGTCTATTTTTAATTTCTTTAAGATTGCCCATATTCTTTCTATTTCCCTTTTCAGATAAAATCAAAAAAAAGAATTGTTATATACCCAAAAAGTTTCATCGCAAAAAATAAGCAAAATTATTTACTTAAGATTTACTCTTCTTCGTCCTCAGTTTTTGCGAAAATATCCATAAATTTTTCTACAGCTTTTGTCAATTTTTCTTTGATTTTATCTGTCAACTTCCGTTCTTCTTCAATATTATCTGCAAGATCGGAATAATTGCTTTTCATAAAAGCAAGAAATTTTGGTTCAAACTGAGGAATTAGTTCAGTTTGAACATTATCAAGAAAACCATTGACTACAGCAAAAAATACAAATACCTGCTCTGGTGTTGACATCGGACAAAATTGTTTCTGCTTTAAAATTTCAGTCAATATAGAACCTCTTTTTAATTGTGCCTTACTTGCAGCATCAAGTTCATCTGAACTAAACTTAGCAAAAGAAGACAATTCTCTATATTGTGAAAGTTGCATTCTCATAGCTCCTGTAACTTGCTTTAAAGCCTTTACTTGTGCAGAGCCTCCAACTCTTGAAACAGACAAACCAACATCAATAGCTGGTCTTATATTCCTATAGAAAACATCTGTATCAAGATAAATTTGACCATCTGTAATTGAAATAACATTTGTCGGAATATATGCAGAAACATCGCCAAGTTGTGTTTCAATAATTGGCAAAGCCGTCATTGATCCACCACCAAGTTCATCTGAAAGTTTTGCAGCACGTTCAAGAAGTCTTGAGTGGAGATAAAAAACATCACCAGGATATGCTTCTCTTCCTGTAGGACGACGGAGAAGAAGTGAAATTTCTCTATATGCAACAGCATGTTTGGATAAATCATCATAAATAATCAAAACATGTTTGCCATTGTACATAAATTCTTCACCAATAGCACAGCCAGCATAAGGTGCAATATACAACAATGCAGGAGGCTGATTAGCTGCAGCACTTACAACTATTGTATATTTCAAAGCATCGTATTTTTCTAAAATTTCAATTGTTGAAGCAACAGAATTTGCTTTTTGACCTATTGCTACATAAATACAAATAACATCTTTTCCCTTTTGATTGATAATAGTATCTATTCCTATAGCTGTTTTTCCAGTCTGCCTATCTCCAACGATTAATTCTCTTTGACCTCTGCCAATAGGAACCAATGCATCAATAGCTTTAAGCCCAGTTTCCAAAGGTTCAGAAACTGGTTTTCTATCAAGAACTTTAGGAGCTTGAAATTCTATAGGTCTTGTTTTTAACATTCTAATAGAACCTTTTCCATCAAGTGGATTTCCAAGAGGATCAATAACCCTTCCTAAAAGTTCTTTACCTACTGGAATTTCCACAACTTTTTCAGTACGAGTAACCTTATCGCCCTCTTTTACCTGATCATCTGGTCCAAGCAAAACACAGCCAATAGTTTCAAGTTCCAAATTCATAACCATACCAAGAACACCGCTTTCAAATTGAAGCAATTCTCCCGATTTAGCCCCTGGAAGTCCATATACTGTTGCGATACTGTCGCCAACTTTAATAACAGTTCCAACATCAACCTGTTCGAGGCGACCTTGATATTTTTCTATTTCTTTTTTTAGCAAATTGCTAATTTCTTCGGGTCTTAACATCTTAATACCTCGTCATTAATTGTCAGTAAACTACACTGTTTCAATTTTTGCCTTTTTTCTTCTTTGATTTTTTTAATATTTTATCTTGTACAATTTCTTCTTTTGGCAAAAAGTCTGTTTCTTTTTGTTTTTCTTCTAAATTTTCTACATTTTCTTTTGAATCAGAATCATAAATTTGACTAAAATCAGCTTTTGCAAAAGAATCTCCCAAATCTTTCAAAGATTTTTTTAGACTGCCATCTATTACTTTACCCTCTATTTTTACAACAACGCCTCCAATCAAAGAAGGATCAACCTTAAATATAGGCTCAATTATACGCCCTTCCCTTCTTGAAATAGCAGATACGAGTCTTGATTCTTCAATCTTAGATAATTCTTTAGCTGATGTTATCTCTGCAAGTAATCTATTATTACTTTTCCTTATACATTCTGCATATTTTTCATATATTAACTTTAAATATGAACCTCTACCGTGATCAATGATTAAATAAATAAAATTTAACACCTGTTGATCAACCTGAGAAGAAAAAACTTTTGTAAAAATATCCCTTTTCTCAGATTTTAAAGCAAAAGGATATTTCATTATTTTATCCAAAAACGGAACTCTTGAAACAGTAGTTACAATATTTGAAAGTTGTTCTTTCCAAATATCCATTTTTTCATGTTCAACAGCAACACTAAAAAGAGCTTCAGCATATCGTTCAGCAACGGAATCATCTAACATTTCCAGACTCCACCTTTGATGCAAATTTTTCAATTAACTCTGAATGAACAGGAGCTTCAAGTGATGTTTCTAATATTTTTGAAGCCATTGTTACAGCAAGAGAACCAATTTCTTTGTTTATGTCTTGATAAGCTCTTTTTTTCATATCCTCTGTTTCAAGTTCTGTTCTTTTCCTAAGTCGATCTGCTTGTGCATTTGCTTCTGCTATAATCTCTTTTTTAGTATTTTCTGCAGAAGTTGCAGCATTTGCAATTATCTCGGCAGTAGTAATATCAGCTTCTTTTAATTTTGCTTCATAATCTTTTTTTATTTGAATAGCCGATTCTTTTGCTTCTTTTGCTTCTTCGAAATCATTTTCGATTTTTCTTCTTCTTTCATCAATTACTTTTTGTAAAGGTTTTAGCAGAAAAACAATAAGAACAAGTGCAAATAGGGAAAAATTTATAATCTGAATTACAAAGGTTGGAATACTAATTTCCATAACAGATTATGACCTTTCATTATTTTTTAGTTATTCGAAAATATTTTCGATTTAAAATTATTTTAAGAAAGGATTGACAAATATCAAAAGAAGTGAAACAACAAGTGCATAAATAACAACTGTTTCAAGGAATGCAAGACCTAAAATCATAAGTAACTGAACTTTAGATGTGCTTTCTGGATTTCTACCTGCTGCTTCAACTGATTTTGAAACAGCCATACCTTGACCAATTCCAACACCAAGAGTACCAAGACCTAAAGCAATACAAGATGCAACTATTGCTAAGCTTGCAGCATTTACATTAGTTGCATCTGCTGCAAATGCACAAGCAGTAAAAGCAATCATAATAGCAATAGTATTTATTACTGTTGAAGAAATCTTTTTAAACATTTAAACAAAAACCTCCGAAAAATATAAATCGATAATATATCTCTTCTAAATAAAATTTAGAAGGAGCAAAACTTAATCTTCAAAATTAATGGCTGAGCCTATATATGACATTGTTAAAAGGGTAAATACAAATCCTTGAATAACTCCTGTTAAGGCTCCCATAAACTGAAGAATAAAAGCAAAAATATCTGTACCTGCAGCTATAAGAACACCTGTTAAGGAATCTGTTGCAAAAGTTACAGCTATATATATTAAACCAATCATTACACCTGCTACAATATGTTCACCAAGTATATTTCCCATAAGTCTCATCGTAAGTGATAAAACTCTTGCAACTTCCTCAATAATATTCAAAGTAATAAAGAAAATTGCCAAAGGAACAAATAAAATAATTTGAACTATTTTAGGAAATCCTGGTAAAATTGATGGAAGAGGATGTAAATAATGAAGTAAATATTTAATACCACCTTCTTTATATCCTATAAACTGGAAAGAGAAAAAAGATAAGACAGCAAGAGCAACAGTTGTATTTAAATCTCTTGTAGGTGGCATAGACAATAAAATATGTTTTCCATCAATCTCTTTTATAGGAATACCTGGTAAAAGTCCCCAAAGGTTAGAAAGAGTTATAAAAAAGAAAAAACTCAGAACCCAAGGGAGATATTTTTTCATTTTTTCTCCCCCAAGACCTATAGCCAGTTCTTCAAAAAATCCATATACAGCTTCTAAACAAACTTGAATTCTATTTGGAATTTCTGAAAATTTACTTCCTATTGCAATACAAAAAATAACAGTAATCCCAATTAAAATCCAAGTTATAAAAATAGTATCAAAATGAACAGTATAATTAGCAATATTGTTATATATGTACTCAATAGGCTCACTTGCCATAGTAGCTATTACTTTTTCAGCATTAGCCATTGCATTCAAACACAATCACCGCCTTTTATCTCTATATTTAAGAAACATAAAGATAAATAAAATTAAAGAGCAAAGAACTCCTATTAAAAAAGCTATAATATTTGCTTGTAAGATAAACAATAAAAAAATAAAAAATATTGAAATAAAAGTTTTTAAAATAAAACTTAAACTAAAAGACAAAATTACAGAAAATTTTTTTTTTGAATTTAAGGAGTTTTCAAAAATAAAATCAGTCATCTTCATTAAGAGCATCATAGAAGAGATAAAAACAAGAACTCCTAAAATAAATCCCTCTGCAATAGAAAATCCTAAAAAAATATATAAAATAAATGCTATTATAAAATAAATAAAAAATATTTTAAAAAAAAGATTACGAAATAAGCTCAAAAATTCATTTAACCTCAAAAATTTAAATAACATTTATTACTAAATTATAAACATTTCTTCAAAATGTTTTTTTATCCTTCATTAAATAAAAACAATTAAAGAAAAAAGACATTTTTTGTCTATATATTCTACAAGAACATCTTTTTCACATATATTATCAGCTCTCATTTTTATCTTATATTTTATTTTTTAGTAGTGAAAATGAAAGGACAGGCAGGAAAAAGACAGATAAAAGCAAAAAATAAGAAATTATAAAAAAACAGAAAGGTAAAAATCAAAAATGAAAAACTATAAATTATTAGCTTTATTTATAATTCCATTACTCATTTTTTGCTTTGTATTCTCGACATTTAAAGTAGCAAATTCTCAAATAATTCTTGTAAATTTGAGAGTAAAAATTGTAGAAGTAGAACGCAAAAAGAATAGACTTCAAGCAAGAGTTCATGAAAAAGGTAACAAAAATGTTCAGTACATAGAAATAGATGATAATACAGTATTTTCAAAAGACAATAAACTAATATCTTATGATGAAGCTTGGAGATTATTCAAAAAAGATCAGATAATCAGAGTAAAAGGCGGATACACAATGAGTATCCATGTGAAAGCTAAAAAGATTTATTTCTAAAAGGAAAAAAAATGGAAGAACAAAAAGAAAGAAGATTTTCTTCTACATTTGAAGACAAAGCCTATGGTTGGATATTTTTAAATGGAAATGTAAAAAAAGAAGAAGACCTTGTAAATATGTGCAAGGAACAGATACAAAATCCACAAACTTTTAAGGAAGAACTTAACAAAAGCAAAAAAGTTCTTTTAGTTACAGCTGCTTTTCAAAAAGGTGAAGAACATCACGATAGACATTTAATAGAAAGTTTTGAAAAAATAGGCATTGATGCTGGTTGGAATAATGGAATGCCACAAAATATTCAAAATCTTTCTGTTTGGACGATGTTTAATACTTTCAAAGAAAAAGAACCTTGGCTTTACAGAAAATATACAGAAAAACAAGACCAAATAAAAGCATTCAAACAAGATTATTTCATCAAAAATAGCCGTTATATGGAAATGGCTCACGAAATAACCAAGGGATTAAGTGATAAATATCCCAATCTAAATATGTTTGAATTTTACAACATAGAAAAATACAAGGAAGATAAAAATTTCTTCACTGAAAATTATGATTTCATAAAAGGTGAAGATATTTTGAGAGAAATCGACAACCTATGTAAAAATCAAAAAGATCTTGACTCCTGCAAAGAACTTATTGCAATAATAGACCACATAATTTTTAAAGATGCAGAAATGTTTGACACCTGCAAATTTATTGAAAATTATTTTCTCGAACACAGCAAAATAGCTTCTTGCAGTTTATACAACGAACAGAGAGAAGATCTCAAAAAGAGAATTTTATCAAGTGCAACAGTATTTTTCTATGGTGGAAGAGTTTATGTATTGGTAAACAGATTGAGATTTTACCAACTTGCAGAATATTTTAAAGAAGCATTAGAAAATGGAACAAATACCTATGGAATAAGTGCAGGTACACTTTGTCAACAGGATAAATTTTTCCTAAATTTGGATAGATTTACACCAGGTGGATATTTAAGAGCAAGTGATATGGGAATGGGATTAACATCTGGACTTTGGGTAACTCCTCATGCAGAAGATTATAACTACATAAGAGAAGCAGACAAAGATACACTCTCATTTTTCTCACTCAGACAGGTAAATGGTGTTGTTGTAGGATTAAGTGCAAACAGTATTCTTCTCTGTGAAAGATACAAAGACCCGATCGATCAAAAAATCTACAAAAGATATACCTCGGTAGGAAATGAACCTGTTTTGATTTTTGGAATCAGAGGTATAAAATATGAAATGAAAAAATATTCACAGATAATTATTGAAGGAACAAAATTCTACAATGGTAAGCCAATGATCGGAGAAAAAGAGGATATAGAAGAATTGGAAAAAAACTTACTAAAATAAATTATATTTAGTAATAAAAGGTATTTTAAAGAAGAAAAAAATATTATATATTATTAAGAATATTAAGAGGATTTATAATACTTCATAGCAAATAAAATTTATGTCTTATTTTGTGCCTTTTTACTATAGGCATATAAAGAAAAAATATAATAATAATATTAGGAGAATTTATGATATCCCATAGCAAAAAAAATTTATGTCTCATTTTATGCCTTTTTATTATAGGCATATTTACTACAGCTTGTGGCGATGACAATTCTACATCCCCAAACTATCCATTTTACCCTATTCCTCCACAACCACAATCTGTCACATTAGATAGCAAAGTAATTAACCAATTATATGAACTTGGAATATTTGAAAAAGATTATGAGCATATAAGCGAATTGACAGAAGCAAATATTCCTGCTACTTTTACTTACAATGGAATAGAATACAAAATAACAAAGATAGGAGAAGAAATTTTTGCAGAGTGTTCTTTATTGACAAATGTTACTATTCCAGAAGGTGTTACAGATATTGGAGATAAAGCTTTTGAAGATTGTTCTTCATTGACAAGTCTCACTCTTCCTGATAGTGTAACAAACATTGGAGAAGAGGCTTTTGAAAATTGTTCTTCGTTGACAAGTATAAATATTCCAGAAGGTGTTACAAGCATTAGAGATGAGGTTTTTGGAGATTGTTCTTCACTGGCAAGTATTAATATTCCTGACAATGTTACAAACATTGGCGCTGAAGCTTTTTCTGGTTGTTCTTCATTAATAAGTATCACGATTCCTGACGGTGTTACAACTATTGGGGATGGAGCTTTTGTAGGTTGTTCTTCATTAACAAGTATTAAGATTCCTGAAAGTGTAACAAAAATAGGAAATTTTGCGTTTGATTATATAAACAATATCGAGATAAGCGAATCACAGAAAGAATTAAACGGTTATCCTTGGGGAGCATTAAATGTAAATGGTGAACCACCACAGAGTGATTCCTCTAATAATTCAAGACCTTCTGCTAATTTAATACCTGTAAATAATCATGGGGCAGTATCAGAGGTAGATGATTAAACACAATAAAAATTACACAGAAAACTAAATGCTCATTTTTAAATTTACAGAAATTTCTGCACAATATTATAGGCTTGGAAAAACAATTCCTTTAAGTTCTTAGACACAAAAAAAAACAGGTCACTCTCAATTTGAGAGTGACCTGTTTTTTTATATATATTATAAAATTATTGCTTTTATATCTGCAAATTTATTTTCTGTAAATTTTCTTTTATCTTCATTATATGTTTTCAAAAATAAAAATATTTTTATTTTTTTTTTCCAAATGACATATA
>CADAWZ010000036.1 GCA_902791745.1 uncultured bacterium | reverse complement strand
GAACCATATAAAAATTCTTCAAATAAAGTGAAACCAAATCCAACTCCAGCACCTATCAACATGTACTCATATACATTTCTAATTTTTTTACGGAATATCCATAATGACAAAAGGATCATCAATAGTTTTGCTATTTCTTCTGGAAGACCAGCGACTAAAAAGGCTGAAATTAATGAACCTAATATATCAACTTTGTCTTTGATGGAATAGCCAAATTTAGAACAAACAATTGCAATTGAAAGAAAGAATGCAAAAGATAATAAAAGTGATATAAGTCCACCAAAAATAGGAGCAATAGCTTGAGCCTTGCCTATAGGTGATGGTACTTCTCTTTTAATCATTTTTGAATAAAAGAACCCTAATATGATTAATGATACTATGAATTGAATAATCGCCATAATTTTTCCCCTATACATTATAAATTATTATTTTTGTAGTTGGATAAAATTTCATTTTTTTATTTTATTTTTAATATATTGTTTATGTCTGTTATCAATGTTTTAATATCTGTGAGTTCATTAGAATAATTAGGTAATTTTTCTATTAAAACAAATTTAGAAAATTTTTTGTGATTGTGGATTGATATGATTGGTCTATGGAGTTGCAATATTAATTTAATTCCTATCTCACAAGTTTTTCCTTTAGGGTACATATGTTTTTTAAAATAAATATTTTTAATATTTTTAGATTTAATAAAAATAGAATTTTTTGTCTTTCTACTGGAAGTTAATTTTAATCCTTTTGAAGTGAATCTTAGTTTTATATATTTTATTTCTGTTAATAAGTTTATAAATGGAAGATTAAGGATTGGTAGTATTATAAGGAATATTATTAAAGATATTATAAGTGCTAATGCAATATTTTTTTCATATTGATTTCCAAAGATAATGTAATATAAATACATTGAAGCAAAAAATGAAATAATAGTATTTATAACAAAAATTATGTAATAAATAATATTTTTTATTTTTTCTTTTTTTGTTAAAAATAATTCAATACATTTTGAAGAAATAGTGAGTAGTTCAATTACATTATTGGTTTTTAATATGCATTTATATTGTTTTCCTTTTAATTCTTCTTCTAATTTTTCTGTGTTTAATTCTTCTTCGTTATCTTCCAATTCTTCAATTTCTAAATCTTCTTCGTCATCTTCTAATTCTTCAATTTCTAAATTTTCTTCCTTATTTTCCAATTCTTTTTTTGATTCATTTTTGTTCATTTTGCTTCTTAAAAATGATTTTCTTAAAAATTTCTTTTATTAAATTGCAATTTAAATAATTTGAATGAGTAACTTTTGTGTGCTATAAGTCAATGAATGTAATAGATCGAAAGCTGAGCTTGGAGTGAATGACTTCAACCCAAAAAGTTGCAATAGTAGAGAATTAGCCAATTATTTAATTTAATTTCCATCTGAAACTAAAAAAATCCCCCTTTCATTATTGCAATTACGGAAAGGGGGATAGATTAAAAATATAGTTTTATTTGTGTTTTTTATATCTTTTTTTTGAATGTTTCTCGTGTGCTTCTTCTGAAGATTCCATTATCATCGAAATAACAATAGGCTTTCTTTGAGTTCTCTTTGAAAAGAAACTTCTTATCTCTGATTTTATTCCATTGTTCAAATCATCCAAAGTTTGTATTGAATTGTTGAAAAATATATCTGAAGCTGTATTTACTGCATCATTCATTATTTCTTCAGATTCTTTTTCATAAACTAATCCCTTTGTTGAAAAGAATGGTCCTTGTAAAAATTCTCTTCTTTTCATATTTACTATTCCAGTGATAAAACAGATTCCACTTTCTGCTAAATTAAGTCTTTCTCTTAAAACAGCTCTTCCAATATCACCAATTCCATAACCATCAACAAGAATTTCACAGAGTTTTATATAACTTAGAATTTCTACTCCATCTTGGCTTAATTCTATTACAGCACCATTATCACAACATAAAATATGTTGATCATCATATCCCAATTCTTTTGCAATCCGCATATAGCTCATTTGGTGTCTGTGTTCGCCATGAATTGGCATTACATATTCTGGATTTGTCATCATTATCAACGCTTTGAGATCTTCTCTGTTTCCGTGACCGCTTGCATGTACATATAGGTTTTGTTCTCTCATCATTGGATTTTCATAAATGACATTTGCTCCAAGTCTGAAGAGCGAATTTATATTTTTATAGACAGCAGCTTCATTACCAGGAATAGGTGTAGCTGATATTATGACAGTATCACCATGACCTGCTTTTACCCATTTATGTGAATCATTTGCTATTGAAGAAATTGCAGATAGTGGCTCACCTTGGGCTCCTGTGGCTATTATCAATAGTTTATCAGGTGGAACTTCATCTATATCTTCCATTTTTACAAACATATTGTGCGGAACTGTTATATAATCGAGTTCTTTTGCTATTGATATTGTAGTTTCAAGTCCTTTTCCCAAAATGCAAATTTTTCTTTTATGTTTTATTGCAAGAGCCATTATTCCTTTAATTCGAGGAAGTGAGGAGGCAAAAGACGAGATAATTATTCTTCCAGGACATTCAGCAAAAATTTTGTCGAGTGATTCATTTACTTTTGCTTCAGGTGTTGAAAAACCAGTTCTTTCTGCGTTTGTACTGTCAGACATCAAAAGTTTTACAGGTTTTTCTGAAAATACTTTGTAAGAACTTGAATCTTGTACTTCATCGGCAGGTCTTGCTTTAAAATCTCCACTGTGGATTATTCTTCCCTGTGGTTCTGCAGGTTCTTCAAGGACAGTATTTGCCAATTTAACTTTTACAAGTTCCAATGTCAGTTTGCTTCCATAGATAGGGGCATTTATCATTCTCACAAGATATGGAATTGCTCCAATATGGTCTTCATGTCCATGGGTCAACACGATTTTGGATATTTTTTCTTGTTTTAAAAGTAAATATCTGATGTCAGGCATTACATAATCAATACCTGGCATATCATCATCTGGAAAAGTGATTCCTGAATCTATTATTATGATTTCATCATGAGATTCAAGGGCCATCATATTTTTCCCAATTTCACCCATTCCACCGAGAGGTATTATCCATATATTGCCTTTTGGAGGACCTTCTTTTATGAATTCCTCGATTTCGGGTTCTTCATCAAAAATGCTACAAGTATAATATTTTTTCATTTTTTTACCTTTAGGTGAATTTTTTTAGATTTTCTATTATGTTTTTTAATTTATCTGATTGCTCTTTTGTAGCTTTTACAAGAGGCAATCTTGGAGAACCAACATCTATTCCTTGCAATTTTAGAGCTTCTTTTACAAGTATTGGATTTGTTGTTTCAAAAAGTCCTTTAAAAAGTGGAAGCAGTTTCAAATGTAATCTTCTTGCTTTTTCTATATCTCCTGTCAAAAAAGAGTTGATCATGTCTTTTATTTCTAACCCTGCAATATGTGAGGCAACGCTTATTACTCCTGAAGCACCACAACACATCATAGGAAGAGTTAGCGAATCATCACCAGAATATATTGTAAAATCACTGTCATATACATTCATTGTCAGAGCAAGTGAACTTGTTTTGTCTACATTTCCGACAGCGTCTTTTACAGCTACAATGTTTTTGTGTTGAGTGACCAATTTTTTAATAGTGTCATTATCGATGTTTATCCCAGTTCTTCCTGGTATATTGTACAAAATTATAGGGGTTTTTTCACATGCTTGTGCAATTTTTGAAAAATGTTCAAAAAGTCCAGCTTGTGGAGGTTTATTGTAATAAGGAGCTACTAATAAAAGTCCATCTGCTCCTTCTTCCACAGCTTTTCTCGATTTTTTGATTGCATGCTCTGTATTATTTGAACCTGTACCCATCATAACTGGGTATTTGTTTCCAAGTGATTTTTTTACTTCTCGTAAAAGTTCGAACTGTTCATCTTCTGTCATTGTAGGAGATTCGCCAGTTGTTCCGCATACAAGAATGGAATCACTACCTTCATTACAGAGTTTGAGTGCCAGTTCTCCACCTTTTTTGGCATCTAATTTTCCTTCTTCATCAAAAGGAGTAACCATTGCGGTTATCAATTTTCCAAAAATGTTCATTTTGTCTCCTATTTTATGGTTCATAAACTGGAATTGGTGTTACTTTGTGAATTGAAGATGCATGCATTGCCTCTATTTTTGCCTTTATTTCCTTGTCTTCACATTCTCCAGTCTTTATATATTTATTTAATTGTGGATATGTAAAACCGATATTTTCTTCATCTGTTTTGCCACAAAGACCGTCAGAAGGTACTTTTCTCGTAAATTTTTCAGGAAGTCCTAAATATTCTCCTATTGCTATAACTTCTTCTGTGTTTAGATTTCCTATTGGGTTTATATCACAGGCTCCATCTCCCCATTTTGTAAAATAGCCTATATATTTTTCGCTTGCATTTCCTGTGCCACAAACTAAATATCCATTTTGCTGAGCGATTGCATATAGTACAGTCATTCTGATTCGAGGAGGAATATTTGTTTTGGTCTTAGCTCCTAATTCGGTTTCTATTCCTTCGAGTAAACCTTTATATGCTTTTTCTATATTTATTGTTTTGTTTGGAATTTGTAGAAAATCGCAAAGGTCTTTGCTATCTTGAATATCTGATTGAACACCGTTTGGCATTAGTATTCCGAGAACATTTTCTTTTCCAACACTTTTTGATAATAATGTCGCAACAACAGAACTGTCTTTACCTCCAGATATTCCAATTACAAATCCTTTTGTTTTTGTTTTTTCTTTTATGTTTCTAATCCATTTTATTATTTCTTCTGTTTTTTCTGCTGTTGATTTTATTTTTTGTTGTTTTTTTATTGTAAAATCAACTTGTAGGGATTTCATGACATCAAGTGTCTTTTTGTGCATTTCAGGTGTTGTTCCAGCACAACATTCTGGATCGACTAATATTGGAATTTCTGGAAAATAAGCTTTTAACATTGCTATGTTACTTATTACACATATATCTGTAACAAGTCCACATATCTCTATTGAAGTTATATTTGAAACAGACGATTTTATTACATGTGGTAAATCTATAGAACCAAAAGAATTTTTCAATATCTTGTGACATTTTGGATTTGAATTTGCTATTTTTTCAAATTCTCCATATAGTTCATGACCTTTTGTCCCTTCGATACAATGTTCTACTGGGAGATGCTTACCTTCATTTGTATTTAAGTAGTTTTTTTGATGGGTGTCATAAGTAAAAAATATGTGTTCTTTTCTTTCCAAGTAACCATTAATTTTTTTCTCGACATTTTTTGCCACATTCAAGGCTTCTTTAGATGAAAGAACACCTGTTACAAAGTCATTTTGGCAATCTATTACAACAAGTACACCACTCATTTTTTGTTTCTTACCTCCGACTTATTTTGAAATTATATTATATACCATTTTTTTTATAAAGTAAATAACGGCGAATTCAAATTTATGAGATTCGCCGTTATAATTTTTGCTATTTTTCTTCTACTGACTCATTATTTATTGCTTTTTTCTTTAGCAATGGACAAATTCCAGAAGCTATAAGTAATAAAACTCCACCAAATCCTACAGCATAGGCTTGATTTCCATTTAACATGCCCATTATTACTGCAGAAAGACCTAAAGAAACAAGTATTTCAGGAATTACAATAAACATGTTAAATATTCCCATATATATACCATATTTTTCTTTTGGAATTTGGTCTGAAAGAATTATGTATGGAAGAGATGTTATAGCTGCCCATCCAATACCAGCTAATATCATTGGTATATAAAGAATTTGATGATGACCCACACCAATAAATGGAATTGCTAAAAATCCAAGTCCACAACCGATAAGGCTCATTGCATGTGTGTTTACAATTCCCATTTTTTTTGTCAACCATGGTATCATTAAAGCAAATAATGGAGTTGCAAATCCTTTTATCATCATTGTGTGAGCTCCAAATCTTATGCCTTCTTGGTATAGGTCTGAATTTGGATCACTTGCACCAAATACATACCTTGCAACTGCTACCGAATAGAAAATCCAAAAACAATATAATCCCATCCATGTGAAAAATTGAACCCAAGCGAGTTTTTTCATGACTTCTGGCATTTTTGTGAAGCATTCTGTTGTTTCTTTGAACCATTTTTTTAATGATTCGATAGGAGGTAAACTATTTTTTTGCTCTTCTAATTGTTTTTCATCAGGTGGATATTCATCTGTTGTTATAACTGTATAAATTATAGATAATATGTATATTACAGCACAGATATAAAATGAGGCATGCATTGATGTTGGGCAATATTTTTGCATCCAAGGCATTTGTTTTATCCAATCAAGAGAAGCTATGAAATTTCCCAAGATCGTTCCAAGCCCTATCATCAATGTCTGCATTGCAAATCCATTAGATCTCTGCTTCTCATTTGTTTTATCTGCAACAAAAGCTCTGAATGGTTCCATGCTTATATTTAATGAAGCATCTAATACCCAAAGAAGACCTGCAGCCATCCACAGTGAAGATGAATTTGGCATTAAAAATAGTGCGATAGTTGCCAAAATAGCACCTATCATAAAATAAGGTCTTCTTCTCATTCTCAGAGGACTTATCCAAGTTCTATCACTCATATATCCAATTATAGGTTGTATTATAAGACCTGTCATTGGAGCAGCAAGCCATAACATTGGAATTGTTGAAGGGTCTGCACCGAGTTGTTCATAAATAGAGCTCATTCGTGCAAATTGAATTTCAAATCCATGCTGGATTCCAAAAAATCCAACACTCATATTCAATATTTGCCATGGGCTGAGATCAGGTTTATCTTTTTCTATTTTTTTTATTTCTTCCATTTCTTTTGTCTTTCTCCATATAGCTACTGAAAAATAATATTTTATATTGTCATGTCTAAAATTTTAATTAGGCAGTTATAGCAATTTTCATAAATATTGACAAAATAATATATTTTACTTTGTAAATAATTTTCAAAAATATACACAGTTTAACAAGTAAACAAAGTTTTGGGGTATAATAAAGGGAACGATTTCAATTTTCTATTGTAGTTTCTATAAATATGCACTTAGAAAAAGAATGGTTGTTTTTATAAGTTAAACATAAACTTTGTGGTAAAATTGTTTAGTGAGTCTTATTATATATACCCCAAAACTAAAACTTGCAATTTCGTCATAAGTAGAAAGAAATATTAGCCCACTACACAAAACAGGATAAATGTTATTTTTGTGAGAAAAAGCGAACGACATCATGAGCTTGCGAGTGTTTAGAATGAGCTTTTTCAAACAAAGTAACATTCGGCAGTAAATAAAAAAATAGTATTTTTGAAAATTATTATGAACTAAAAAATTGATTTCCGTTACTTCCTCTTTATATCCAAAAAGTGGCGTAGTAGAAAATAATCAGTTTTATTTAAAACTTTTGATTGCTTTTATTATTTTTTCAGCAGCTTCCGCTGTATCTTCTTCTGTAGGAACAAGGGCAAATCTCACAAATCCTTCACCTGCATTATTCCCTTTTTCATCAGTAATAGCAAGAGCTGGCCCAGGTGTTACAACTATTGCATATTCTTCTTCGAGAAGTTTTTCTGCAAATTCAACAGATTTTATTCCTTCTGGAATTCTCTGCCATATATAAAATGTGCCTTCAGCATATCCTTTGGGTAGTCCAGCTTTTTGTGTTGCATCCATGATCAATTTTCTTTTTCTGTCATATTCGGCTCTCATCTCTTTTACATGTTCTTCATCTTCATAAGCCTTTGCTGCTGCATATTGAACAAAATTAGCACAACCAGAGTCCATGTTTTCTTTTGCAGATAGAAATATTTTTATTATATCTGGATCGCCTGCCATGAATCCTACTCTCCAACCTGTCATGTTACTTCTTTTGGAAAGACTTTGGAATACGATTACTCCTTCTTTTGCAAAATTCAATGCAGATTTTGGCTTTTCATTTGTGTACATTTCACTATAACATTCATCAGAAGCTAAAACTATTCCATATTTTTTGCAAAATTCTATTGCATCTTTATAGAAACTGTCAGGAGCTAAAGCTGTCGTTGGATTGTTTGGATAGTTAATCCACATAATAGAGGCATTCTTTGCAACTTCTTCAGGAATTGCTGAAAGATCTGGTAAGAATTTATTTTTTTCCAAAAGTGGCATGAGGTGTACTTTTTTATTTGCTGCCAATGCTCCGCTGTTATATGGGGGATAGCCTGGGGTTGGGACAAGTACATATTCGCCTTTTATAGAATTTGGAAAAGCAAATACTGCTTCTTTGGCTCCAAGAGAGGTAAATACTTCTGTATCAGGATTTAGCTCAACATTAAATCTTGATTTCATCCATTTGACGACAGCAGATTTAAACTCAGGAAGACCGCTATTTTCAGGATAGCCTGCTCTCTGATTTTTTTTCATACCTTCTGTAGCTGATTCGAGTATAAAGTCAGGCGTTGGAGCTGTTGGATCACCAATAGAAAAATCTATTACTTTTATCCCCTTTGCTTTTAGAGCTTTTTTCTTTTCTCTAAGGCTCACAAAAGGATATCTTGGCAATTTTGAAAGCCATTCGGCTGAAGTTATTTTTTCGTTTAACATTATTTTTGACCTTTCTATGTTTTCTTTTATTTGAAAATTCTTTTTTTATTTTTCTAAACCTTCAAATATATTTCTTGACAAAATAAAATCTTAAAATATATAATATAAAAAATTATTAGTTATTGTTTTTTAGGGAGTTTTAAGTGAAAATAATAATTAGAAGAGCTGAGATAAAAGATATAAAAAATATGGCTCGTTTAGCAGCTTTATGTATTGAGGATAGTATTCCACCAACAAGAGATGTATCTTTAAAAAATTTAAAACAAGCAAGAATTTTGGATATTGAAACATCTTTGGGTAAAATAATTAATTTAAGTCATGTTGGCATATATTTGGCAGAAGATGAAAAAGGTACTTTATTAGGTCATTTAATGGGATATGTTGGGGATATAGAAAGTGTTACTGGCGAAGCTCAAGGTTGGATATTTGATTTATCTGTAGACCCTAAATACAGAAGACGTGGAATAGCGAGAAAATTAGTTGAAAAATTTACTGAATTTGTAAAAAAAGCTGGCTATAACTTTATAGGTCTGCTTGTTACATCGAGTAATAAAGCAGCTGTTGCACTATATGAAAATTTGGGTTTTGTTGAAGAAAGAAAACGCATGGCAAAAAGAGTTTTATAAAAAAGGTATTTTAAATATTATAAAGAATTATTCTTAATTAATATAGAAATACCATATTAGGGTTTGATTCTTTTTTTATTTTCGTGGAAGGACTTTTTTTTGATGGATAACACTGTAGTTTTAGAAGAGAAACTTAATGAGCTTGCCTCTAAAGTAAGTGAGGCTATAATTGAAGCTAAAGAGGTTGAGTCTAAAGTAAAATCTGCTGAAAATACAAGTCGCAAAATGGAAGAAATAGCAGCTGTTATGACTGCTAAAATTGACGATATGTCTATTTTGTATAATCAAGCAGATGTATGTACTCAACGCCTTGAGAAGGTTGAAACTAAACTTCAACAGGCTTCATCTATTTCTAAAATAGATGATTTAAAAACTTTAGTTGAGGCAACAAATAAAAAAGTTGACTCACTTATGGGAATGAAAAAAGAAATAGATACTCTTTATGAAACTATAAGTGGGTTTACGGAAGAAATGGGAGATATAAGAGATAATATATCTTCTGTTTCAGATGACTTATCTTCTTTTGAAAAGAAAGCTGATACAAAGATAAATTTAATAGCAGATTCTGTCAAAAAAAATTCAACCCCACAAGCTTCTTCGGAAGGTGCTTCTGCTGAAGTATCCCCAGAAATACTCAGTAATATTAAAGAACTTGAATCAAAACTTTCAGCTTTTACCACGAGCTTTGATGAGATAAAAAAAGAAATCACATTAAAATTTAAAAATATTGATGAAAAATCAGTTGCAAGAGATATTGTAATTAAGTCTTTCCAAAAAACATTAGAAACATTTAAAAGTGAATTTGTTTCATTAAAACAAAATGTAGCCGAGAAATCTTCTTCGGATAATACAGAGAAGGTTTTTGCTATTGAGTCTAAATTGGCTGATTTAGTTGCTAAATGTGAAAAAGGTGAATTTAATTCAAAACCAGCTGATATTTCAGAAGATATAAAATCAAAACTCAGTAATTTTGAAAAAAATATATCTGATCTTTCATCAAAAATAGTTGCCTTGGAGGCACGTCCACAAGCAGCTCAACCTGCTTCAGTTCCTTCGATTCCTTCAGTGTCCTTATCAGATGTAGATTATGATCCAGAATTACTTGAATCGTTTGAAAATCCTCAGCCTGAGCCTGGTATTGATTTCAAATTATCAGATCTTCTTCAAGTTATGATAAAACATCAGGCTTCCGATCTTCATTTGAAAGAAGGAGCTCCACCAACAGTTAGACTTGAAGGTGAATTGATTCCAATAGGAAGTGCTATTTTATCAGATGTTAACTGTAAATATTTGGTAATGTCAGGAGTTCCAAAATATCTTAGAAAAAAGATTCTAAAAGATAAAGAACTTGATTTTGCATATTCAATTCCAGAAGCAAGATTTAGAGTTCATGTTTATATGCAAAGAGGAACAGTAAGTGCTTCATATAGAATGATAAAGACTTCTATTCCTTCCATTGAAACACTTCATCTTCCAACTGCTATTAAGAATTTTGCAAATTTGAATTCAGGACTTATACTTGTTACTGGACCTTCTGGTTCTGGTAAAACTGTTACATTGACTTCTATGATTGATTATATGAACACAAATCTGAAGTTGCATATTGTAACTATTGAAGATCCTATTGAATTTATACATACTGATAAGTTGAGTCTTGTAACACAGAGAGAAGTAGGAAATGATACTCTTTCATGTTTAAGTGCAATAAAATCTTCTTTAAGAGAAGATCCTAATGTCATCATGATAGGTGAGTTAACTGATGCAGAAACAGTTATGACTGCTACGACTGCCGCTGAAAATGGACATCTTGTTTTGAGTAGTCTATATACTCCAAATGTTGTACAGACTATTACAAGACTTGTTGATATGTTCCCTGAACAACGCAAAAATCAATATAGATCGCTTTTATCTTCCACATTAAAAGCTGTTATATCTCAAAAACTTATACCAAGAGCAGATGGAGAAGGAAGAATTCCTGCTTGTGAAGTTTTGATTGTTAACCCAGCTATTGCAAAATTGATTTCAACAGGCAAATTTGATGATATATATCCTCTTATAGTAGAAGGTAAGGGAGAGGGAATGATGACATTCTCACAATCCTTAAGTGAACTTTGTGATTCTGGAATTATTTCTAAAGAGGCATTATATTCATATTCTGATAATAAAGAAGATGTGGAAATGGTAAATGATGTTGGAGAGAATGTACAAGCATCGGCCATTCAAGATGATGTAATGATGAGCTGGCTATAATGGATTTTATAAAGAATAATATAGATGGTGTTTTAAACAGAATTAGAATTGCTGAGAAGCAATCAAATCTTGAGCCAAATTCAGTAAAATTACTTGCAGTCAGTAAAACTATGCCAAGTGAATATGTTAAAACGGCTATTGATTGTGGTTTAAAAGAATTTGGTGAAAATTATATACAAGAGGGTATCCAAAAAGCTGAGTTATTTCAAGATTATGCAACTTGGCATTTTATAGGTCATCTTCAAAAAAATAAAGTGAAACTTGCAGTTGCTCATTTTGATGTGATTCAAACTATTGATTCTATTGAACTTGCAGAAAAAATTAGTCGTGTAGCTGTTGAGTTGGGAAGAAAATTAGATGTTTTTATAGAGGTTCATTTTGGAGATGAATCTACTAAAACAGGATTTCTTCCTGATGAGGCTGAAAAAAATGCACAGAAAATTGCTTGTCTTGAAAATATTAACTTAAAAGGGCTCATGACAATACCACCATTTACAGATAATCCTAATGACAATAGATGTCATTTTGAAACTTTAAGGAAAATGTCAGAAAGGATATTTGCAGGTTGTGGTTTTAAACCTGTTTTATCAATGGGAATGACGGCTGATTTAGAAGTAGCTATTTCAGAAGGTTCAAATATGGTTAGAGTTGGTACAGGTATTTTTGGTCCTCGTAAATAAAATAATAAAAAAAATCCAATCGTTCTTTGAACGGTTGGATTTTTTTATCTAAAATTATTCTTCTTTGAATAATACTGTTAGATATTCATGCATTTGTGGATCGTTCATTTTTAAATATTTATTTCCCTCAGGAATAAAGAATGTATCAACTGATTCAGCAAAATATTCTGCTGGATTTGTTGAAGCATAAGCAGAAGGAAGAGCTTTGCGAGTTGGGGCAAATGAGTTCCAAAGTTGTACTGAAAGAGGCAATCTTCTTTGATTTCTTTTTGTAAAAGCATCATCAAATGCGTGCCCAAATTCATGCCTCATTACTGATTTTGGACCTTTTCCAAGAAGTTCTTCTCCAGCCACAATTAATCTTCTGTCTGTTGTATAAATTCCTCTTACTATCTCCCAAGGTCTTCCATCAAATGATCTTTCCCCTGGAGCAACAATCATCATTCCTTTTATTCTTCTTTGAGTTAGATTTTCGTTTTTTCTAAGAATTATTATATGGGTTCCAAAATTTTTAACAAAGCGAAGCATTTTTTCTCCCAATATATCCAGCTCACCTATTACAAGTTTTCTCTGCTCAGATGTTGTATCGCTGACAAGCATGCTATCTATTATATCACTAAATCTAGCGGATTTATGTTTTGGTCTGTTTTCTTCGTCTTCTTTTGTCTTTTGAGATATTGGAATTATATATTTTCCATCACTTGATTGTTGGAATAATAATTTTTTACCCTTACTTTCTTTTTTTGAATCGTTTCCCTCTTCTTCCTCTTTTTCAGATTCCTCTTTCATCTTTTTTAGATTTCCAAGTAGACTTTCAAAGTCTTCATCTTTTGAAGAAGCTATTTTTTTATTCTCTTTTTTGAGCTGTTTTAACAATTCTTTTGCTTCAGAACTAAGGGCAACTTGGTCTTTTATATTTAGTTGTACTTGCTTTGATTCGTCATCCTTAAATACATTTGGCTTTACACTCTCTGCAGTAAGCCTTCTTGATACTTTAAGATGTTGAGAATCATATCTTATATTTCCTGGACCTTGTATACTATTCACTATACTTTTTCCTGTAATTTTTTAATATATTCTTCATACTTTGGCATAAAATCTTTTCTTGTTATTCTAAAAAGTGTTTTATGCGTTTTTACTTTTGTAACATATTCGGTTTCAGTAAAATTTTTTACAGTTCTAAATCCACATTTGTAAAAACAACGCATTGCTCGTTCATTGAATACAGCTGTGTCTACTTCTATATATAAGATTTTTTTTGTATTGAATAAGTAATTTATTACTAACATCATCGCTTCATAGCCAAAAGACTTTCCGCAACTGTTTAGGTTGCCTAATGACATTCCTAATGTTATGTGTGGGGCAGGAAAAAATATATATGTTGTTCGTATAAATCCTACTGGTTCATTAGTTTCATTATCTATTATAGTTATAGTACATTGTGGAGTTTGAGCTACTTCAGCAACAAAGGCATCTACTATCTTTTGTAGGTTTTCATCTGTTGTTGTTATTCCAAAGGAATAAGATGCCAATTCCAAATTTTGAAACCATTGTTTTACTAAATTTGTATCAGATGCTTGATATTCTCTTAAATATACATTTTTGCCTGTGGCTATTTTTTTAATTTCATTCATTTAATTTTCTTCTTCACTGTTATTATTTTGATTTTCTTCTTGCTGAGGCTGTGCATTTGATTCAAATGAATCTATAGCTCCACTAACTTGTTCTTGAGAATGAGAAACTTCTTCTTGGGGATTATCTGAAACTTCTTCTGGGGATGTTTCTGACACTTCTTCTTCTACTTCTTCTTCATCTTCATCATCTATTTCTTCTTCATCGTATGCTTCTTCCTCATTATTGTAAGATAATTCTTCTTTTAAATCAGTTGGAGGTCTATTTTCTATTTCATCATACTCATTTATTTGTGCTTCAAGATGTTCTGCAGCCATTTTTAGATAATGGAAACCTGCTTTTAATTCCTGTACATTTTTTGTGTTGAGATAAGAACCTAAATAAGCAGATACATAATCAAGCATTTGTGATACTTCTTCTATGTCTATTGGATACTCTCCATCATCGGTTACACCTATCGAAATTCCGAGATTTTGCATTGCAAAAAATCCTTGTTCAATTAGTGTTGTTCCTAAATCGAGTTGCATTTGCATTTCTTGTACATTTGTTGGATTGCTTGATGTTAGAGCATTTCCTATTGACTCAAGTCCTTTATTTACAGTTTCTGCAGCTTGCATAAACATGTCATTATATGGCTTTATGTACTCTTCTGCTGTTGCAGGATCATATTGTGCATCCATTTGAAATCTTGCCATAACTTCGTTTAAACTTTGTTGGAAGTTATTTTTAGCTACATCGATTACTTTTCCTGAATCAGCTACAATATCATTATATATTTTATTTGCTTCTTCTGGAGAAAATTCTTTATTAGTTTTTAATATTTCAGAAGCTTTTTTTATACCTTCAAGAGGTTTGTCATATAAATTCATCCCATTTTTTAAATCAAAACCACATTGAGGGCAGATTTCTATTTCTTCTTGAGGATTTTCATAACCACATATTGGACACAACATTATTTTAATTTCCTTTTTTAAAATTATTTAAATAAAACAGGCTGTCGCAAATTAAATTTTCTGCAGACAGCCTGTAAGTTCCTTCCTTTAGTTATTATAATACTAATACTTTATAATTTAACATTTAACGATGATGATTTGCTTGTGGAGCTTGAGCTTGTGGCATTTGTGGTTGTGGAGCAGCCATTTGTGCATTGCCCATAGGGTTCATCATTCCCATGTTGCCCATAGGATTCATCATTCCCATATTGCCCATAGGATTCATCATTCCCATGTTGCCCATAGGATTCATCATTCCCATGTTGCCCATAGGATTCATTGCACCCATTGGGTTCATGCCCATCATCTGCTGTTGACCTTGTCCACCAAGTATTCCAAGTACACTCTGTTGAATACCTTGATCAACGATGACTTTTTCTTGATTTACTTTGTTCCAAAGTGCTGCAAGTCTATTGAATGCTTCCATTCCTTGAGCACCTTGCATTGGCTGTGGTTGTGCCATTCCAGCACCAGCTCCTGCTTGCATTCCTCTGCCACCAGCCATTCTTGGTACACCTGCATTAACTCTGCCTGCTTGCTGTTGCATACCTGGTGTTGCAAAACCGCCAAAGCCGAAGTTGCCATTTGCACCGAATCCATAGCCAGCACCACCAACATTAACTTTTCCTGCTTGTTGTTGCATGCCTGGTGTTACAAAGCCTCCACCATGCTGTCTTATATCTATTGCTGCAATCATATTGTTATATGCTGCTATAGCATCCATAAGTTGCTGTTCGTAGAGTTCTTTCTTTCCGCCACTTCTGACACCATTATTTGTTGCACCAACACCGCCAGCTTGACCTGCAGCACCTGCTCCTCTTCCACCAGCAAGAGCATTAGCTCCTCTTCCGAGTTGTTGTGCTCTTCTGTTGTTAAGAGCATTTTGTCCATTTAATTTTCCTTTTTGGTTAAGGGCATTTTTGCCATTGAGTTGGTTGATATTATTTAAACGATTGCCAGTTCCAATTGAGTTAGCTCCTCCAAGCTGTCCAATACCTGTTAAGTGTGGAGAAGTGTGTATTGAATTGGCTCCACCAAGCTGTCCAATACCTGTTAAGTGTGGAGAAGTATGTATTGAATTTGCTCCACCAAGTTGTCCAATATTTGTTAAGTGTGGAGAAGTATGTATTGAGTTAGCTCCACCAAGCTGTCCAATGCTTGTTAAGTGTGGAGATGTTGCTATTGAGTTAGCTCCACCAAGTTGTCCGATGCTTGTTAATCTTGGTGCTGTTGCTATTGAGTTAGCTCCACCGAGTTGTCCAATGCTTGTTAAGTGACCAGAACTACCGAATCCGCCACCGAAACCGCCCATTGAGCCACCGAAGCCACCCATTGAGCCACCAAATCCGCCCATTGCACTGCCCATTGAGCCACCAACTCCGCCTACGGCACCGCTGAATCCGCTACCCATGCCCATGCCTTTTAACATGTTCATTTGCATGCCAAAGTTTTGTTGTCTTTGAGCTGTAAGATTTTTTGCAAAATTCTGAGCTCTTGCCATACTTGCCATATTCATGGCACTGTTTAGCATATTGCCCATCATGCCCATCATATTGTTGAGAGCACCAAAGCCACCCATTTGACCCATGCCACCAGCATTTCCGCCTCCAACCATATGACCAAGAGATTGTAGTTGTTGAACAATCTGTTGCATTTGTTGTTGACCTTGTTGCATGTATTGATATACTTGTTGGATTTGCTGTTGAGTTTGCTGAATTTGCTGTTGAACTTTTTGCAATTTCTGCATCTCTTGGGCTTTTTTCATTGTCATTTGAGCTTTTTTAGCACTGAATTGTTGTGCTTGTTGTCCGCTCTTTTGTGCTTGCTGTTGTAATTTCTGAGATTGTTGTTTTAATTGGTTTGCTGCTGTCTTTAATCCTTTTGCAACTGCTTTTAATGCTGTTGCAACTGCTTTTAATGCTGCTGAAAGAGCTGGACCTACGAATGGGATACCTGCTACTGCAGCTGAAGCACTTTGTACAGCTGTTGAAGCAGTTTCTATTCCTGTTGCTGCAGTTGTAAGAGCTGTTGAAGCAACACCTAATCCTGTTGAAAGACCCTGAAGCATTGCCTGTTTGGCTTTTGCTTGAATGGACTGCATGTTAAATGTTGTTTCTTGTTGAGTGAAATACTGTACACTCTGTTGAAGCATATTACCAGTATTCATCTGTTGAGACATATTTGAACTCAACTGAGACAAAGCACCAAACATATTCATTTGGTTTGTTTGAGATTGTCCGAGCATTGCATATAACTGATCAACATTATCAGTATTAACATTCATGCTCATTGAAGCAAATGAAGCAATATTTACAGAACCACCACTTGCAAGACCTATTGCATTCATTGCTGTATTCATAGCACCGAATGATAGAGCTTTTCCTGCTGCACCTTGTGCAAAAGACATCATTGGCTTTGACTGCTCAAATGAGTCTTGACCTTGCCTTGCAGATTGAAGCCCCTGAGTGGTACTTGATAAAGACTGTTGTTTACTTTGGGAAACTTTATTTACATCAGATTTTGAAACCAATTTCCATTTTCTAAGTTTTTTAAGTTTCTTTTCACTTTTAGTAAATTGACTGTTCATTGAAGAAGTCATGTTATAATCTATATTCAAATTTATATTTGAAAAACCATCCATTAACTTCATCCTCCATTTTTAAAATATCTTAGTTAGATTATCACTGTATTTGTGCAATATGTCAAGTATTTTTTTAAAAAAATCTTTTTTTTATGAATTTTTTTTAATTTTTTGATTTAAAATATTTTTTTTCATGTCTCTAAAATTTATAGATAGATAATTTAAAATATTTTCTCCTCCCCATATATTTATGAGCGGGTTTTCACAGTCATATAAAACTATTCCTTTTCCTTTTGGCAATTCTTTTTTTAGTAAAAATGGAATTTTTATTTTTCCTGTGTATTTTTTATTTTCTTCATTTGTGAATTCATATTCTGTTTGGTAATATGATTCTTTTTTTTCTTTAATTAATTCTGATTTTATTATTTTACCTTCTGTTTTTTTACCTTTAAAAATTAAAACTTCAAGTAATGTCCTATCATTTTTTAATTTTAATAAAAGATACATTCCTAATATAAAAAGTAGGGGAGTCATAATAAATGGAGTAAATATTTCTTCAAAAGAATAAGAAAATGGATCTAATAATATTGTTGAATTTTTGATTCTACTTTTAGAAGGGTCTTTGGCATTATATTCTACTATTATTTTGTCTCCTTCTCTTAATTTGTTCCATTTTTTTATTCCTACTGCATCAGCTGTTGTTATTATTTCTCCATTTATTTCATATTTATATTGTATTAAATTTATTTCTTTTCTTGCTTTTAATAATTTACCAGCTTTTCTTTTTGCTTCTATAATTCCTTCAGTAATTTTCATTGATGATATTATTTCATATTCTTTTGTATAATCAATAAAAAGCAATGAAGGAAGCACAAAACATAACAATATTATAATATGTATTCCCAAATTCTGTTTTATGTATTGTGCATGAAATTTTAATTTTGTTATTTTTTCTTCTTCCATGTCTTTGTTGTCTTTCTTTTTTCTGAAGAATCAATTCATTATTATTTACTTAAAAATTGAGTCGATCTGCTCTGTTTAGAATGCTGTACTTGATCTATTTCATAAATTACTAAATTTAAATTAAGCGGTTGAGATTGCCACGGTCGCACAGCTCCCTCGCAATGACA
>CADAWZ010000035.1 GCA_902791745.1 uncultured bacterium | reverse complement strand
TAATATAGATGGTTATCCTATTGCTTCAGAAGAAGATGCAGAAGATTCTCCCGTTGATTTGGAAGAAGAAAGTCAAAAAGATGATTTGCCTGAAGATTTAGATTCTGAAGAAGAACTAAAAAAAAAAGATGAATGATTTACAAATGATTTTAAAATTTGAATAAGAAAGTTAAAATATTAGGTCGTGCCAGTGAAACACAAACACGACCTAAATAATAAGTTGCTGTAAACTATCCAATATATATCTGTATACTGCCATTTTGTCATTGCAAGTCTTAGAAATAGTTAAAAACTTTAAAGAGTTTTTAAAAAACAATCTCTACAATGACATCGCCTCTAAATATAGATTGTTTAGCTAAATTTTACAATATTAATCAATTAACACAAGGCGTTAAATTATATCTAAACGCACCGTAATGCCCCTAAATTTGATTCAATCTATTATTTTTATGAAGAATCTTTACAAGAACTTTATAAAAGGATGTATTATGGATATTAAAATAATTAAAGATGTTTGTATTTTTGATAAAAATAGATTGGGTTATTTGCATTTTTTGACATTAGATAAAGATTTTGGTTTTGGATATAATAAAATTTCTTTATGTGGTGAAATATTTGATTTTCAAATGCCATATATTACTTATAAAAATCCTCAATATCCTATGCCTATTGTTATTTCTATTTTAACAAAAAATGAAGTAGATTTATCAAATAAAATTATTACTTTTTTAAAGGAAGAGTAATTATAGTGATATTTGAAATTTAAGAGAACAGTAATGGATTATATAATGTCTTGTAGCCTACAGTTAGATATTTTTTCGTAATATTGAAATAAAAGATATAGAAAAAATAAAAAAAGTTAAAATAAAAAATAAATTTTATATTGTTAAAAGTTATTCAATATCTTATTCTATATCAGATATAAAAATAATTGGAATAGAATTGGATACAAAAGATATATTTCCAGAAGATGGTGGAAATTTGAAAGTTGAAATGATTTATGATTCCTAAGTGGTTTATTGTAGTTCCTTTAAATGAGCAAGGAATAGAAGATTGTAATTTAGGTAAAGAGACTGAGAATGTAAAGGTATTTGCATTTGATAGAAACGATGAGTATTATGCAATATTGGGAATAGGGTTCAAAGTTTGGAAACAAGATATATTTATTGATGAATATGAGACAACTTGTATAGAACCAAAAGATTTTCCTATTATTAGAGAAGCAATAAAAACTTATGATTATTCAAAAGATGTTCCACATTTTTTAGAAGCAATGGAATTGGCTGAAAAATCTAATACTTATTTAGAGTTATGGTTATAAGTTTTTTAGACTTATTGTAAGAGTTTATGAGTAGTAACATAGTTGAAATTATTAATTCTCTAATTGATTTGTTGCCCTTAAAACCTGCTTCAGATACTCAAATCACTGAGGCTGAAATTCAGTTAAGATTGAATTTTGCTGATGAATATAAGATTTATTTGAAAACATTTGGAGCCATAATGGCTAATGGCATTGAATTAACAGGAATTGCTAAATCGAAATATCGTAATGTTGTATTAGTAACACAGGAAGAAAGAATTCTTAATCCTAAAGTTCCTAATTCTATGTATGTTGTTGAAAATACATGTGTAGATGGGATTGTAATTTGGCAAGATTCTGAAGGATATATCTACAAAACACAGCCTAATTTAGAACCTAAGAAGATTGCGGATTCTTTAGTTGAATATATCAAAAATCATAATGATCTCTTGTAAAATTTGAATAAGAAAAGTTAAAATCTTAGGTCGTGTTGGTGATTTACTGGCACGACCTAAATAATGTAAAAAACATGAAATATAATAATTAGGCAGAAAGAATATCTGAAAACTTGACAAAGAATTTGACTTAAATTGATTTTTAAAAATTATTGTGTTATAATAAAATAAAAAATAGAAAGTAAAATATTATATGACTGAACAGTTACCTGAAATTTTGACATACTCCCCATAAATGATGAACAGCACCTCCTTTTTAGTTTTGTACTAAAAATTGGGTGCAGTTCAGTTGGAGTAAGGAACATTTGGATTTTAAAAGTGAACGCACTATTTATTTTTCCTTTTAGCTCTTTCAGCCTGTAATTGCATCCAATATTCAATTTGAGCTGCAATTCTTGCATCTTCTTGTTCTTCAATCTCTATTTCAATTTCATTTTCTATATTTTCTAAAAAATCGTTAAATGATTTTTTTATTTCTATAAATATTTCTCTTCTTTTTTCTTTATCCTTGATATTCTTGATATCATCCAATGAAAATTCAGATTCAAATTTTATTTTTTTGGACATTGAAGAAATACTCTTCTTTTCTATATTAATATCAGTTTTATTCTGTTTATCATACCCAAAAGAATAATCGTCTGATTTAAATTTTATTTTTTGAGCTATTGAAGAATCGCTCTCCTTTTCCAGATCAAAATCAATAATATTCTTTTTAGAATCATACCCCAAACAATAATCGATAGAATTAGTTTCAGAATATTCGATCCAAATAGACAAAGCCTCGGAAATATTTTTTGTTGTTTTAAAAAATGTAACCGCCTTCTTATCATAACAATATCCGTATTTAATCGAAGGACTTTTCATAATCACCTTTTCAAAAATTGCTACTTGAACATCATTTCCTAATATCTTATTCAAATCTGCTGTTAATACTGGTCTTATTTTCTCTGTTTTCTTAGAATATTTTTCCCAAAATTCTCTCAAAGACAAAATTTCAATATTTTTTATATATTCTTTCGATTTTTCAGATCTTAAATTTTTTACTGCATTATCGTTCATAGAATTCTTAGAAACTCCTACAGATACAGCTTTTGGAGCAAGATATCCAGCCAAAGCGATTGCTTGAGCAGGAACTATTGACAATATCAATCCATTAAATTCCATAAATTGCTCTAAATCTTTTAACTCAATTCCATTCCAAAATGTATTTTTTATCTTTTGGGAATGGAAGAATCTCATTAATGGAGCATATGTTTTTATTATACCTTCTGCTTGATTTTCAGTGTTCTTTGTTATATTCATAATAAAATTTCCTCTAACAAATCTATTTTATAATAACACCTTAATTATTAATACAATATAATATAATACACTATTGATTTAAATAAGTTTCACGAATTAATTTCATTTTAATTTTGTCCATTTTAAATAGCTTTTATTTATACAAAATTATAATACATTCACATAAAAAAAGCAAATAAATTTTAAATCTTTAAAAATTTCACTTTTTACAAAAAAGCAGGAAATTTTTAAAAAAAATATAATTATATTTTGTTTAGATTAGATTTTATAAAATAAAACTTTTTTATTATATTAAAAAAAGGAGTATTGGTATAATGTCAGTAAAAGTTGGTATAAACGGCTTTGGTAGAATTGGAAGACAAGTTCTCCGCAATTTTATCGAAAATCATCCAGATATCGAAGTTGTAGCAGTAAACGATTTAACAGATGCTGCAACACTCGCACACTTATTCAAATATGATTCAAATTATGGCAGATTTCCAGGAACAGTAGAAGTTGCTGAAAACGCTCTTGTAATAAATGGAAAGACAGTAAAGATCGTAAGCGAAAAAGACCCAGCTAAACTTCCTTGGGGTGAGCTCGGTGTTGAATATGTAGTAGAATCAACAGGTAGATTCACAGATGCAAACGATGCTAAGGCACACATCACAGCTGGTGCAAAGAAAGTAATCATTTCTGCTCCTGCAAAGAATGAAGACATCACAATCGTACTTGGCGTAAATGAAAAATTGTACGATCCAGCAAAACATCACATCCTTTCAATGGCATCTTGTACAACAAACTGCCTTGCTCCAGCAGCAAAGGTCGTAAATGACAAGTTTGGAATTGAAGCTGGATTAATGACAACAATTCACGCATATACAAACGATCAGAAGATTCTCGATCTTCCACACAAAGATTTGAGACGTGCAAGAGCTGCTGCAATGAGCATGATTCCTACAAAGACAGGTGCTGCAAAAGCTGTCGCTCTCGTAATTCCAGAACTCAAAGGCAAATTTGATGGATTTGCAATCAGAGTCCCAACCTCAACAGTTTCAATCGTTGATTTCGTATGTACAACAAGAGAAGCTGTAACAGTTGAATCTGTAAATGCTGCATTCAAAGCTGCTGCAGAAGGCGAACTCAAAGGTATCCTTGGATACAGTGAGGAACCACTTGTTTCTATAGATTACAAACAGTGCAGTAATTCAAGCACAATTGATGCACTTTCAACAAAGGTTATGGGCGACAAGCTCCTCAAAGTAGTTGCATGGTATGACAATGAGTGGGCATATTCTCGCAGAGTAACTGATTTTGTTGATTATATTTCAAAAAAGTAAGATAATTTAAAATTTATTTTTTGGGAGGGTGATTCTTGTTTTTTTATTTAGAATCTCCCTCTTTTGGTTTTAGAACTTGTTTTTATATATTATTAGGGAGTGTTGGTAAGCTTTATTTCTTATAAATTTACATAGTTTATTTTCAGCTTACGCCACTTTTTGGATATAAGATGTTCACTAGGCCATTTTTCCTCTTTAAAAATACTAAGTTATAATAACAATCATTCTTTTTCTAAGTAAAATTTGCATGGAACTACTGCAGAAAAATGGATATCGTTCACTATCTTATATCGCACAAAAGTGGCTATTGGTAGTTTAACAACACCCCCTAACAGCAAAATTAATAACAAAAATTGATTACCTCCTCAAGACTGAGGGGGTAGGGGAAGTTAATTTTTTTTGAAATATAATCTTATGATATATAGACTTAGGGGGAAATATGGCAAAGAAGACAGTTAGAGATATCGAATTAAAAGATAAAAGAGTTTTTGTAAGAGTTGATTATAATGTTCCTATGAAAGAGGGAGTTATAAGAGATGACACAAGAATTCAGGCTTCACTTCCTACAGTAAAATATTTAGTAGAAAACGGAGCAAAAGTTATACTTGCTTCTCACATGGGAAGACCAGATGGTGCAAGAGTTGAATCTTTGAGCTTGAAACCAGTTGCAGAAAGACTTTCTGAACTCATTGGCAAAGAAGTAAAAATGCTCAATGATTGTATTGGTGAAGAAGTAGAAAAAGCTGTTGCAGAGATGAAGGCTTCTGATGTTGTAATGCTTGAAAATCTTCGTTTTTACAAAGCAGAAACAAAGAATGATCCTGAATTTGCAAAAAAACTTGCTTCTTTAGCAGATGTATATGTAGATGACGCTTTTGGAACAGCACACAGAGCTCATGCTTCAACTTATGGTGTTGCAGAACTTCTCCCAGTTCGTGTAAGCGGATTCTTGATGGAAAAAGAACTTAAAAATCTTGGAAATATAATAGGTTCTCCAAAACGCCCATTTGTAGCTATTTTAGGCGGTGCAAAAGTAAAAGATAAAGTAGCTGTAATCAAAAATCTTTTGAACAAAGTTGATTCACTCATTATCGGTGGAGCAATGGCATATAGTTTCTTTGCTGCAAAGGGAATTGGTGTAGGTAAATCACTTCTCGATGATAATCTCGAGCCAGCAAAAGAAATTTTGAAGATTGCAGAAGAAAAGAATGTAAAAATGTTGTTCCCAGTTGATGTAGTCGTTGCAGACGAAGTCAAAGAAGGATCACCATACAGCACAGTTGCTTTTAATGAAATTCCTGATGACAAATGTGGTGTTGATATTGGCGAAAAATCAAGAAAGTTGTTTGATGAATGTCTAAAGAGTGCAAAGACAGTATTTTGGAATGGTCCTATGGGAGTTTTTGAAATTCCTGAATTTGCAAAAGGTACACTTTCTGTAGCAGAATCAATAGCTGAATCAGAAGCTATAAGTTGTATCGGTGGCGGTGATTCTGTTGCTGCTGTAAAACAACTCGGTTTTGGTGACAAGATGACTCACCTTTCAACAGGTGGCGGTGCTTCTCTCGAATTCATCGAAGGCAAGGAACTTCCTGGTGTTGTTATTCTTGATGAAGCTGGAAGAGTTCCAGTTATCGCAGGAAACTGGAAGATGAACAAAAAAATCGGTGAAGCTGTAAGTCTTGCAAAAGAACTTGTTGAAAAAGTCGGCAAAAAAACTGGCGTAGATGTAGTAATATGCCCAGTATTTACATCACTTGCTCCTGTTGCTGAAGTTATAAAAGGTAGCAATGTAAAACTCGGTGCTCAAGATGTATTCTATGTAGAATCAGGTGCTTACACAGGTGAAGTTGCACCTTCAATGCTTGTAGATGCAGGTTGTGAATACACAATTATTGGACATTCAGAGCGTCGTGGCTATTTTGGCGAAACAGACGAAACAGTCAACAAAAAAATAAAAGCTGCTTTTGCTGCTGGTCTTACACCTATCGTATGTGTTGGTGAAAGTCTCGAACAAAAAGAGGCAGGAACAACAAAAGAAGTTGTTTCTGTACAGGTAAGAGGAGCATTTAAAGATTTAGACCGTGAACTTGCTAAAAAAGTTATAATTGCCTATGAGCCAATATGGGCAATCGGAACAGGTAAGACAGATAGTCCAGAAGGTGCAGAAGACACAATTTCTTCAATAAGAAAAGTTATTGCTGAACTCTATTGTGAATGTCTTGCTCAGAAAGTAAGAATTCTTTATGGCGGAAGTGTAAAACCAAACAATGTTGACGATTTAATGAAACAGCCTGATATTGACGGAGCTCTCGTTGGTGGAGCAAGCCTCAAAGCAGATAGTTTTGAAAGAATCGTAAATTTTGAAAATTAGTTTTTAAATAAAAGTGCTTGTGAGGTGTTTATTACTTTACAAGCACTTTTTTTCACTAATTGGGAAGGGGAGGAATTGAAAATATGTTTTGTCCTTCATGTGAGGAAGAATTAAGAATTCATGAAATACACACAGAAGATGGAGGACTTATTGTTTTGCATGTCTGTGATCGTTGTTCTGGTTTTTGGTTGGAAAATTATCAAATGCAACAAATATTTGAAATGAAAGATTTTCCTATGGATAAGATTCCTTCTTTTTTTCCAGTAGAAGGATTACAACTCATTGAAGAAGGTCATAGACAATGTCCAATGTGTGGTAATATTCTGACTTTATTGAAAAAGAAAGGTTTTAATCTTGAAATATGCAGAGATTGTAATGGCTTATGGATTGATATGGATAGATTAAAAGCTCTTTATTATTTAAAGAAACAAGCGACTCCAAAAAGACATAAAGTTATTCTTGATAAAAGTAAATTAAATCAGGTTACTACAGATATTACTTTATCTAATAAGCCAAAACAAGTTCGTCATACTCCTTTTTCTTGTTATCATGATGAGTCAAATGAATTTATGGCTCGAAGAGAATTAGAATTACAAAGAAAACGGCAAGAAGAAACTGACTTAATATCTGATTATGAGGAAGAAAAATATCAAGATGAAAATTTTCCTATGAATGAAAAGGTCGCTAATTTTTGTGATTTTATCACAGATGTATTTATAGATCCTCATAATCGGTATGGTATAGAAAGAAATAGAGATAAAATTAAGAGAAAAACAGGTAGAGAAAAAAAAGGATTATTAAATAATTTATATGATTTTTTAACCCCTGATAGGTATGAATAAGATATTTTTTTTGAAAAGGAAATTAATATTTATAAAAAAAATAAATATATATTATTAATTTTATAGAAAATGGAGAATCTATTTTGGAAAAGTCAAAAGTTTATTTTACTGATTTTCATACGATTGCGTTTGGTGAGGGGCTTCCAAGCAAATTAAAAAGACTCATTAAAAAAGCTGGTATTGAACAAATAGACATGAAAGGCAAATTTGTTGCAATAAAAATGCATTTTGGAGAGCTTGGAAATGTAAGCTATTTGAGACCTAATTATGCAAAAGCTGTTGTTGATATTGTTAAAGAATTAGGTGGAGAGCCATTTTTGACAGATTGTAATACCATGTATCCAGGTAGTAGGAAAAATGCTATTGAGCATTTACGCTGTGCATGGGAAAATGGATTTACTCCAATGACTGTTGGATGTCCTGTTATAATTGCTGACGGTTTAAAGGGGCTTGATGAAGCTCATGTTCCTGTCAATGGCGGAGAATATGTAAAGGAAGCCAAAATTGGTCAAGCTATAATGGATGCAGATATAATAATAAGTTTAACTCATTTTAAGGGTCATGAAATGGCTGGATTTGGCGGAGCTATAAAGAATTTGGGAATGGGTGGCGGTTCTCGTGCTGGAAAAATTGAACAGCATATAAGTGGTAAGCCACATGTTGAAGAATCACTTTGTAGAGGTTGTAAAAGATGCTTTAAAGAGTGTGCTAACCATGGTCTTGAATTCGATATTGAAAAAAAGAAAATGCATGTAAATCAAGATAATTGTGTTGGATGTGGTCGCTGTTTAGGAGCATGTAATTTTGATGCTATTATTTTTGATAATTTCCATGCAAATAAACTTTTGAACTGTAGAATGGCTGAATATACAAAAGCTATTGTCGATGGGCGTCCAAATTTTCATATTTCGTTGATTGTAGATGTTTCTCCTAATTGTGATTGCCACTGTGAAAATGATGTTCCTATTTTCCCAAATCTTGGCATGTTTGCTTCATTTGATCCACTTGCAATAGATCAAGCTTGTGTGGATGCATGTATGAAAGCAACTCCTTTACCAAATAGCCAACTTGCCAAAAATATGGCAAGAAAAGATTTTGTAGATCACAAAGATCCTTTCACAAATTCAAATCCAAATTCTGAATGGCAAACTTGTTTAGAACATGCAGAAAAAATAGGTCTTGGAACAAGGCAATATGAGTTGATAAAGATGTAATTTGTCGTTTTAAGCCCCTAAAATTTTCAAAAATTAGGGGCTTTTAAAAAAAAATAGAAAAATTTTTTAAAAATCTATTGACATTTTATTTTATTTGTGTTATACTTCGTCAAGTCAAAGGGAAATGAAAGATTTTCTCAAGGGCCTTTAGCTCAGGCGGTTAGAGCGCACCCCTGATAAGGGTGAGGTCTGTGGTTCGAGTCCACAAAGGCCCATGAAGTTAAGTAATTAAACTTTGAAATTGGGGTTGTAGCTCAGTTGGTAGAGCGCTTGCCTTGCACGCAGGATGTCAGGAGTTCGAGTCTCCTCAGCTCCACTCAATAACACAAAAACTTTGGTTGTGGAAGTTAGTTGTGCAAAGCTGCGGAAATAGCTCAGCGGTAGAGCATCGGCTTCCCAAGCCGAGGGTCGCGGGTCCGAATCCCGTTTTCCGCTTTAGACGACGGGTGGAAATTTTCGGTTAGTCCGAGATGAAACTCGTTTTTTTGTGTTTAAAAACGGCGATGTGGTCGAGTGGCTTAGGCAGCGGTCTGCAAAATCGCGTACAGCGGTTCGATTCCGCTCGTCGCCTTGAAATGGGCGCATAGCTCAGATGGTTAGAGCACTACGTTGACATCGTAGGGGTCAATGGTTCGAATCCGTTTGCGCCCACTAAATAGAGGTTCCGAAATATATTAAATTTCGGAACTTTTTTTTTAGTTAGTGTCCAACTTTTTATATATAATACACTTATAAAAGAGGCTGTTAAAAAAATAAATTGGCGTAAGCAGAAAATTAATTAAATAAAATACGCAAAAATAGAGTTTACCAATACCCTTTAATTTGTTATCTGCTTTCACAACTTTTTGGGTGCAATACGCTAATTTCAACTCCGCTTCACTCTATTCAGTTAGCTGTATTGCCACCGCACAAAAGTTGCTCATTTAGAGTTTTTTCACAGCCCAAAATCGTTCACTATCTTATATCGCAAAAAGTTTCTAATTGGTAGTTTTTATCAACACACCTTGAAATTATTTTATTTCGGAATTAAAAATAAAAAATGAAGGGAATTATTATTTTATGGATTTTAAACAAGATTTAGAAAAGATATGGGCTCCTTGGAGAGCTCATGAATTGATTGCAGAAGGTTATAAAAAATGGGATTGTCTTTTTTGTGGATTAAAGGAAAGTAATGAAGATGAGAAAAATTTAATTCTTGATAGGGGAGAGACTTGTTTTTGTGTAATGAATCTTTTTCCATATAATAATGGTCATTTAATGGTTGCACCTTATAGGCATACTTCATCTTTTGAAGAATTATTGCCAAATGAGCTTGCAGAAATGACATCTATGATACAAAAAGAAATTTCTATTTTGAAAAAGTTGTACAATCCCAATGGCTTTAATGTTGGAATGAATATTGGAACTGCAGCAGGTGCAGGAGTAGCTGGTCATCTTCATTGGCATATTGTTCCAAGATGGTCTGGAGATTCAAATTTCATGCCAGTAATAGGAAAAACAGATGTAGTTTCAGTAAGCCTTTCAACTTCCTATAAATATTTAAAAGAAGCAAATCTCAATTATAATAAAGATTAATTTTATGTTTAAATATGTTTTAAAAAGAATTGCTGGAGCGATTCCTTTAATTTTAATTATAACTATTATAACATTTATTATTGTAAGACTTGCCCCAGGTGATCCTACAAAAATGTTTATAAGTCCAAATACACGTCCTGAAGATAGAGAGCGAATAAAGGCAAATTTGGGGCTTGATAAGCCATTGTATATTCAATATGGTATTTGGTTGAAGAATTTTGTTTTAAAAGGAGACCTTGGATATTCCTTGATAAATGGAAGACCTGTACTTGATTCAATAATGGAACGAGTACCTGCAACTCTTCTTTTAATGGGAATATCCTATTTATTGAGTATAATAATAGCCTTGCCACTTGGAATTTATTCTGCGGTGAAGCCATATTCGCCATTTGACTATATTTTTACTTTCTTTTCATTTTTGGGATTGTCGATGCCACCTTTTTGGCTTGCTTTGATGGTGATATGGCTGTTTTCACTTAAATTTCCGATATTCCCTCCAATGGGAATGAATATGCTTGTAGATGCTTCGTTTTGGGATTCAGTAAAAGATCTTTCTTGGCATCTTGTTTTACCAGTTTTTGTTTTGACAGTGAGAAATTTGGCCTCTTGGAATAGATATATAAGGGCTTCACTTATTGAGGTTATGGGAGAGGATTATATAAGGACTGCAAAATCAAAGGGTTTGACTGAGATGAAAGTTTTGACTGTTCATGCTCTTAGAAATGCTCTTCTTCCATTTATAACTGTTGTTGCTCTTTCGATTCCAGAAATTTTAGCAGGTGCATTTATTGTCGAACAAATTTTTGCATGGCCAGGTATGGGACGACTTGGAATGGAAGCCGTTTTTCATAGAGATTATACGCTTTTGATGGGCGATATTTTGATAAGTTCATTTTTAGTAGTTTTTGCAAATATTTTGGCTGATATATGTTATGGTATAGCAGACCCAAGAATAAGAGTAAAGTGAAAAAAAATCTGTCACTGTTAAAGTGGCAGATTTTTTTATTTCTCTTTTAATCTATTCTTTCAACAAAATATTTTGATGTCAATTCTTCGCCAGTTGCTTTTTTTATTAAAAGATTCCAATTATATTTTGCACCTGGTTTATATATATTTGTTTTAAGCCATCTTCCAACTTCTTTATTTCCTGTTACATCAAATTCATCCCATTTTTCATCTTTTGCAAATTTTGTTCCTATTTTATGCTGAAGTTGTGCAACTAAGAGACCTGCAAGCATGTAGTTATGATAATATACTGGAGCACTTACCAAGTGAATTTTTGAAGCCCAATCAGCTTTATTTCTTCCTTCAGGTTTCTTTATGTTTTGGTATTTTTCGACAAGTTCCCACCAAAGTGAATTTAAATCTTGATCAGGATTTTCATACATACTTTTTTCAAAGTTGTACATAACAAGTGTCCATCTGCAGAAAATCAAATCGGAAAGTGTTTCCTGTTTTTTTAGGTTTTTGATTTCATCTTTAGAGAGTTTTATTCCCATATTTTTTTCAAGCCATTTTGGATTTTTTGTAAATCTTTCAAAATACATTGCAGAGCCTTCTGTAGTCAATGTGTGGGCTTGTGTTCTGTATAACCAAGATTGGCTTTTGTCTGTGTTTAGATCATATACTGCATGTCCACTTTCGTGAAGAAGAGTTGAAAGTGATTCTTCATTTGGTCTTATGTTCATTAAAATTCTTGCGTCATTATTTCTGTCTATATCGAAACAAAAAGCGTGTTGTGATTTTCCTTCTTTTTCGTATAAGTCGCTGTTTTTTAGAACATTTCCAAGTGGAAGACCTATTTCGTTATAAAAACTATATCCAATAAGTGGAATATTTCTGCCTTCATAGTATTTGCTTAAATCTGGAGCAAATCCCTCAGATTCATCTTGGAAAAATGGATTTGAATAATCCCAAGGCATTAATTCTTCAACTTTTTTGTTTACTCTTGAAGCAATCTTTTTATCGAGTTCTTTTTTGTATTCAATAAATTTTTTGTCAGTGTCAGAAGCTAAACTTTTGAATATTTCTTCAACTTCTTTTGGGTCTTGATCTGAAAAAGAAACTGACATTTCGTGGAAATTTGAAAATCCAAGTTCTTTAGCCCCTTGATTTCTCAATTTTATAAGTTCTATCAATTTTGATTCTACTTCAGGACCTACAGCTTTTTGGGCTTCCCATGCTTTTTGTCTTTCTTCTGTATTTTTACTTTTTCCCAATATTTCATAGATGTCTTTTTCTGTAACTGTTTTATCATCTATTTTGCCTCTGTAGGAATTAAATATCCTCTGCAATTCTGCTTCTTTTTGGCTTATTTTTTCTATAAGTTCTGCTGAAAATTGATATGGACCATAGTTATTTATGATTAGAGATAATTTTCTCTTTAAGTCGGGAGAGGTTATATTGTTTGAATCTCTCCATTCTATTAATTGTTTATATGCTTCTTTGTTTGAGTGATATAAATTCCAAGCAATTTCTGCTTTGCTCATCTCGTCATAATCTTCTTTTTTGCCACTTATATAGGCATTCCATTCAGTATTATTTACATCTAATTCAAGTTTTGAAGCCTCTGATTCATATTTTTTTATGAATTCAGATAGCTTTTTCTCTTCTTTGGATATTGCATAAACAGGATTTATCGAAGCAATAAATAAGAACAGAGAAAATGAAATAGCTGTGAGTAGTAAAAATTTGTTCACTTAATTTTTCCTCCCCAATTTTTTTCTAAAATTTTTAAAAGTTTAGAAGTGAATTCTATTTATTAGAAATCATGTATTAATAAAATATTCTTTGTTATTTTTAGTCTTTCGTTATAAAATAAAAAGTTCCCCTTTTATTTAGTTTAGAAGATAAAATAAAATTTTATAAAAGTAAATTATAGCAATTTTTAAAATTAGTGTAAAAAAAAAGATGCTGTGAAAAAATCTTGTCCTTTTTCACAGCATCTTTCACTGACATTAATCAATACAAATTAGTTCATACTGTTCATTTCCCATGTTTAAATCTCTCATAGCTTGTAATTGATGAAGTCCATGTCTTGACATTATCCTTTCAACTAAATCATGATTTTCACTTTCAGTCTTTCCAAAAACTAAATCACAACTTGCTTGGTCTATTGCTAAAATATCTGTGGAAGCAAGAATTCCAATGTCAGGGATAGTTGGTTCTTGAGCACTGATTCCTGCACAATCGCAGTCAACAGACATTCTGCGAAGAACATTTATAAAAACAATATGCTTTCCAAAATAATCTATAGTTGCTTTTCCTGAATCAGCCATAAGTTCCATAAATCTCTCTTTTAATGGATAAATATCCCAATTATCAGAATCGGCTGGGGCATCATGAACTTGTCTTTTACCAATTTTTCCTGAAGCACAGCCAATGGCTATATTTTTAAGAGAACCTCCAAATCCTCCCATAGCATGACCTTTGAAATGTGTCAAGACAACCATTGAATCATAATTGACAATATGTCCACCCATTGCAACTTCTTTTAAATGTTTTCCATTTCTCACAGGAAGGCTAACATCGCCGTCTTCATCCATAATATCAACAGGGCAGAAAGTCCAACCATTCACTTTTAATGTGTCTCTATGTGATTCAGTTGTAAATCTATCGCCTTTATAAAGTGTGTTTGTTTCAACTATAGAACTATTGGGTATTTGAGATTGAAAAGCCTTTACCATATCTCTTGGCAAAATGTTTGGTCCATTTTTTTCACCTGTGTGAACTTTTATTGCAACTTTTCCATATATCTCATCGTTGATCAAATTATATAACTTGATTAAATGTTCAGAATCAATATGTTTTGTATAATATACTTTTGCTCTTGTTCCTTTATATTTTTTGCCAGTAACATTCTTACAACCGACAACAGGAGCTTGTTTTGTTATTATTGCTTTTGATGATTGTTCAGCTTCAGAGATAGAAATAAATATAATAAAAAATGCAACTAACAAAGCAATAAGACTAAAAATTTTTATTTTTTTCAAAATTAATTTTCCTTTCATATTAAATTTTTATAATAATAGACTATCTATTAGTATTTTGAATATGCTTGTCATTATGACTATATTCTATTTATGCTAATATTATAATGAGATTATAAAAATAAAACAATATTTTTTTATATTAATTTATCAATATAATTGTTAATTTTTTTATTAGGTCTTTGTAGTTAGAAAGATAAAATATTTTTTTTGTAGAAAAAGTAGAAATTGTTCTTATTAGCTTCTTCATTTATGAAGATTTACAAAACAGGTGAATTGACATGCAAAAATTACCAACAAGTGTTCAAGATTTTGGAAAAATTCGTACACAAAATTATCTTTATGTTGATAAAACAGAAAAACTATTACAAATGGTAGAAAATGGCGAAAGTTATTTTCTTTCTCGTCCTCGTCGTTTTGGAAAGTCTCTTACTTTGTCAACTTTAGAAGCGATGTTTCAAGGTAAAGTAGAATTATTTAAGGGATTATATGCAGAAAAATGGGTAAAAGAACAAGCTAAACATCCAAATCCAGTCATAAAATTAGATATTGCTACTTTAGGCTATAAAAATGTTGATGAATTTAATGAGTATCTTGTAAAAAATCTTGAAAATTTTTTATTTATAAATAAGTTTGATGTACCTTCGGAAAAAAAAGCAAATATTTTTTTATCAAATATCATAACAAGATTATATGATAAATTTGGTCCTGTTGTACTTCTTATAGATGAATATCGAATGACAGACAAGATTAATAATTTAGAAAAGCCAAATGAGATGAGAGAATATTTGCGTTCATTTTCTTTAAAAACTTGTAGTCAATATTTAAGATTTGTAATGGTAACAGGTGTTTCAAAATTTAGTAAAGCAGGTGTATTTTCGGGATTAAATAATTTGGAAGATATATCATCAGATAAATATTTTGGAGACATAGTTGGATATACTCAACAAGAACTTGAAGATAATTTTGGCGAATGGATCGAAAATACTGAAAAAGAATTATCTATGGATAGAGAAGAACTTTTAGATAAAATAAAGGAATATTATTGTGGATTTTCATTTGATGGAGAAACAAATGTATATAATTCATTTTCATTATTAAATTTTTTTAAAAAATCAGATTTTAGAAATTATTGGTTTTTATCTGGCTCTCCTTCTTCTTTTTATAATTATTTACAACATAATAATATTAAAAATCCTGATAAATATGAAGGAATAACAGTGCCTAAAAATTTTACAGATAGATGGGGAATTGAAAGTACAAGTATTGAGAATTTTTTATATCAAGCTGGTTATTTGACTATTAAAAAGAAAGTTAGAAATGAACTTGTACTTGGGTATCCAAATGAAGAAATTAGAAGTTCTTTAGCTGAAATATACCTTAGTGATTTTTATCATATTGAAGATTATTTAACATTGGGTAATGAAATTTGGAAAGCTTTAGAAGATGATAACATAGAAAATTTGGTAAAATCATTTAATTTGGCAATTTTAGAAATACCTATGGATATATTTGCCTCTTTTAACGAAGAAAAAAAATGTGATGATTTTGGCGAAAGTAAAGATTCCGATGGATATGTACAAGAATATTTAAATCAAAGAAAAGAGCATTGGTATAGAACGATATTAGTGATGTTGCTTCGTGGTGCAGGTGCTATATATTATGCTAAAGTACATACATTTAGAGATCGTTCTGATGTAGTTATTATATTTAAAAATAAGTTAATAATAGTTAAATTTAAATTGGCTAAAAATTTATCAGAATTAGAGATAAAGAAAAAAGAGGGATTGGAGCAAATTTTATTACGAGATTATTCTTCGCTTTATATACAAAATAACAAGAAAGTTATTAATTTTGTTTTAGTTGTGGATGATGAGAAAGGTCGAATTGTTGTGTAAGTGATTTTAACAAACATGCCCAACTTTAGAAAGATAAAAGAAAAATTTGTAGAAATAAATTAAGTTAAAGTAATTTTTTTGAAATGGTCGTTTAAAATTATGATAATTCAAGTAGATCCAGAATATCCTTTGAGAAAAGATATAAAATATGCTGTCAATATTCTATCAAGAGGTGGCGTTATTGCATATCCAACAGACACAATTTATGGCATTGGTTGTGATTTGATGAACAAAGATGCTATAGAAAAAATTTACAGAATAAAAAAACTTCCAAAATATAAACAGTTGAGTTTTATATGTCAGGATATAAAACAGGTTTCAGAATATGCTCA
>CADAWZ010000034.1 GCA_902791745.1 uncultured bacterium | reverse complement strand
AATTTATAGTCAGAAAATAAAGAAAGTTTAAGTTTTCTTAGTCTTTCATTTAAATCTAAAAATTTTAAAAACTCGACATAAATAAGATATTTAAAAGTGAAGATAAATAAGTAATTTTAAGTAATATAATAATATAATTAATATATTAACTATATTATTATACTTATTTATTATAGTTGAAAAGGATATAAATATATATTGTCGAAAAAAAAAATAAGAATTGAAACAAGGGGGATTTAGTTTTATGTGGGAACCTTTTACTGAACGTGCCAGAAGATCTATTGTACTTGCTCAAGAAGAAGCTCAAAGGCTTGGAACGAACTATATAGGTACAGAGCATTTGCTACTTGGAATAATAAGTGAGGGAGAAAGCGTTGCTGCAAAAGTTCTTGAAAGGCTTGGTTTGACACTCACAAGACTTAGAAAAGAAGTTGAAGAAAATACTTCAAGTTCTCAGAGACCAAAAAGTGCTGAAATAGTGTTTACTCCAAGGGCTAAAAAAGTTATAGAAATAGCTTATGAAGAGGCGAGAAATCTTTCTCATAATTATATAGGTACAGAACATCTTCTTTTGGGACTTATTAAAGAAAGTGAAGGTGTTGCTGCAAGAGTTTTAAATAATTTAGGGGCAGATATTTCGAAAATAAAATCGGAAATAGCCAAAATATTGGGTATTGATGCACCTTCTCAGCAACAAGTTAAAGAAAGAACAAAGACTCCAACTCTTGATCAATATAGTAGAGATTTGACAAAACTTGCAAGAGAGAAAAAATTAGATCCTGTAATTGGAAGACAGGCGGAAATAGACAGAGTTATACAAATATTGTCAAGAAGACAAAAAAATAATCCAGCCTTGCTTGGTGAACCTGGTGTAGGAAAAACAGCGATTGTTGAGGGATTAGCACAGAGAATATGTGAAAACGATGTCCCTGAAACAATAAGAGATAAAAGAGTTGTAAATATTGATATGGCTTCTCTTGTTGCAGGTACAAAGTATAGAGGCGAATTTGAAGAACGATTAAAGAAAGTTATGGAAGAAATTAAAAATGCTTCTGGGGAAATAATATTATTTATTGATGAAATGCATGTAATAGTTGGAGCAGGTTCTGCTGAAGGTACATTAGATGCTGCAAATATTCTAAAGCCACCATTAGCAAGAGGTGAATTACAATGCATTGGTTCTACTACTCCAGATGAATATAGAAAGCATGTTGAAAAAGATGCCGCACTTGAAAGAAGATTTCAACCTGTAAGAATAGATGAACCAACTCAAGAACAGACGATAGAAATTTTAAAAGGTCTCAGAGATAAATATGAGGCTCATCATAAAATTCGTATAACTGACGAAGCTATCACTATGGCAGTAAAACTTGCAGATAGATATATAAGTGATAGGTTTTTACCAGATAAAGCTATTGATGTTATTGATGAATCATCTTCAAGAGTTCGTTTGAAAGCTACACTTCCACCTGTAGAATTGAGAAAAGCAGAAGCTGATTTGAGAAGAATTAAAGAAGAAAAAGAAACAGTAATAAAAGCTCAAGAATATGAAAAAGCTGCAAAGTGTAGGGAAAAAGAAGATAAGTTAAAAGAAAAAATTGCTGAACTTAGTGCGGAATGGGAAGAAAAGAAAAATAGTAGAGGTTCTAATCTCAATGTATTGACAGAAGATGATGTTGCTTATGTTGTATCTCAGCAGACAAAGATTCCTGTAACAAAACTTGCAAAAGAAGAATCTCAAAAACTTCTTTCCATGGAAGATGAATTAAAGAAGAGAATTATTGGTCAAGATGAGGCTATACATATAATTTCAAAATCAATAAGGCGTGCAAGAGCTGGTCTCCAAGACCCAAAGCGTCCAGTAGGTTCTTTCATTTTCTTAGGTCCAACAGGTATCGGAAAAACAGAACTTGCAAAAGCATTAACCGAATTTTTGTTTGATGATGAAGATGCACTTGTTAGAATAGATATGTCAGAATATATGGAAAAATTTGCCGTATCTCGTCTTATTGGAGCTCCTCCTGGATATGTTGGATTTGAAGAGGGTGGACAGTTGACAGAAGTTGTTAGAAGAAAACCTTATTCTGTTGTTCTTTTAGATGAAATAGAAAAAGCTCATCCAGATGTTTTTAACATCCTTCTCCAAATTCTTGAAGATGGAAGATTGACAGATTCACAGGGAAGAAATGTTAATTTTAAAAATACTGTTATAATAATGACTTCAAATATTGGTACCTCTTCGACTATTGAAGGAGGAGAAATCGGTATTAGGTCTGTAAAAGATACAGGTTCTCCTGAAGCAAAATACGAGAGAACAAAAAGAAAAATTATGGACGAAGTCAAGAAAATGTTTAAGCCAGAGCTTTTAAACAGAATAGATGAAACAATAGTTTTCCATCATCTTGGCGAAAATGAAATAAAGCAGATTGTTGATTTGATGATGAAAAGAGTCAGGAAAGAAATAGAAGAACGCAAACGCTTTATGGAAATAACAGATGAGGCTCGTTCAAGACTTGCAAAAGAGGGATATGATCCTGCTTATGGAGCAAGACCATTGAGAAGAGCAATTCAAAGAATGGTTGAGGATCCACTTGCAGAAGAATTTATCAGAGGGGCTTATGATGAAGGTGATACTGTTTTGATTGACATAGACCCTGAAGATGAGAAAAAATTAAAATTTTCAAAAAAACAGTAAAATAATAAATGAAATCTAAAACACAGTATGTATGTTCTAATTGTGGTTCTGTATCTGTAAAATGGGTTGGAAGATGTCCTGATTGTGGAAAATGGAATACATTTCAAGAAGAAACAATAATTCCACAATCTTCATCTAATAATAATTCTCTTCTTGCCTATGGCTCAAAACCTGAGAAAATTCAAGAAATAGACACAGCTGAACATCAAAGAATTAAAACAGGTTCTGAAGAACTTGATAGAGTTTTAGGAGGGGGGATCGTCCCAGGTTCTGTTATCTTGGTCGGCGGTCCTCCTGGTATTGGAAAATCTACATTACTCTTACAAGTTTCCAATGGTATTTCAAAATATGGAAAAGTTTTATATGTAAGTGGAGAGGAATCTTCAAAACAGATAAAAATGCGTGCAGATAGACTGCATATAAATCCTGATAATTTATATGTAATGTCTGAAGTAAATTTAGATGAAATTTTAAATCAATGCCAGCTTGATAAATATTCGTTGATAATACTTGATTCTATACAAACTGTTTTTAAGCCTGGAAATGAATCTGCACCTGGAAGCGTAAGTCAAGTGAGAGAATGTACATCTGCACTTGTTAGAATGTCAAAAATTGCAGACAGTGCTTTGATAATAGTTGGACATGTTACTAAAGAAGGCAATATAGCAGGTCCAAGGGTGTTAGAACATTTAGTAGATTCTGTTATATATTTTGAAGGTGAACATATTCAAAATTTTAGGATTATAAAACCTGTAAAAAATAGATTTGGTTCTACAGATGAAGCAGGAATATTTGAAATGACTGCTACAGGATTAAAAAGTATACAAAATCCTTCTGGTTATTTTCTTACAGGAAGGACAAATTCCATTTCAGGTTCTGCAATTATTCCTATTATTGAAGGTTCAAGACCAATATTAGTTGAATTACAGGCCCTTGTTACAAAATCTTGGTTTGGAATTCCAAATAGAAAGACTAATGGATTTGATTTAAATAGATTGTCGTTGATTTTGGCAGTCATAGAAAAAAGAGCTGGATTGCAAATATCTTCAAATGATGTATATGTAAATGCAGTTGCAGGAATGGAAATAACAGAACCTGCAGCAGATTTAGCAGCAGCTGCTGCAATAATTTCAAGTTATAAAGATAAAGTATTTGGAGTTGAAAGTGCTATTTTTGGGGAAGTAGGACTTGGTGGAGAGATAAGAGGAGTTTCATTTGCAGAAAAAAGAATAGCAGAAGCAGAGAGACTTGGATTTAAAAAGATATACATTCCAAAACAAAATGAGTCTGCAATATCTTCTTATAGAAATTCTTCAAGAAATAATCCTATAAAGATAATAACATTATCAACGGTAAAAGATTTAGTTTACAGTATTGGAACAGATTAAATAATTATAGTTTGGATATATCAATGAAGAAGTTAATCAAAGGTTTATTTTATATATTTTTTTCCCTATGTGGTGGAATTGCGGGATGGTCAATATATGAATATTTAAAACCTATTTTACAAAATATTTCTCCTGAATTATCTTTCGTACATTCAGTTATTTTTACTGTAGTAGGAATTATTTTTGGAATATCTTTTAGTTCAGCACTTTCTGACTATCTTTTAAAGTTAATAGAAAATGTTGCTAAACAACTTCTTACAATGTCAACAAAAAAATTGGCAGGGGGAGCTGTTGGATTGATTATAGGTTTAGTAACTTCTTCATTGTCTATATATATAATTTCAACTATACCTTTTGAATTTATACCATTTGGCAGATATATATATTCTTTATTTTCGATTTCGATAGCAATATTAATTTGTTATATAAGTATTTATTTAGGTGCAATAATAATTGGGCAAGTTTCTGTTTCACCAGAGATGTTGAATTCAGCAAATGGACTTGAGCTTTTTTGGGGTGGAAAGCAAAAAATAGTAGATACAAGTGTAATTATTGATGGCAGAATTTATGATATATTAAAAACAGGATTTATTGATGATAAAATTTTAGTTCCTCGCTTTGTTTTGGCCGAACTTCAGACTTTGGCAGATTCTGCAGATGATTTAAAGAGAACAAAAGGCAGAAAAGGTCTTGATCTTCTTGAAGTAATGAAAAAGGAATTTGATTTTGAAATAATAGATAAAGATTATGATGGAATTCTTGTTGACGATAAACTTCTAAATTTAGCTACAGAATTACATGCAAGTTTGTTGACTAATGATTATAATTTAAATAAAGTTGCAACTGTTAAGGGAATTGAAGTATTGAATATAAATGAATTGGCAAATGCTTTAAAACCAGCTATTCATGCAGGTGAAATTCTCAAAGTTAACATAATAAAAGCTGGTAAAGAACCTAATCAAGGAATTGCATATCTTGAAAATGGTACTATGATAGTGGTGGAAAATGGAAAAAAATATATAGGAGAAGATGTAATTATAGAGGTTACGAGCTATTTGCAGACATCTGCAGGTAAAATGATATTTTCAAAAATTTATCAAAATAAAAAGAAAGAAAAATGAGTGTTAAAATAGCAGGGTTAATTACGGCGGGTGGTTCTTCATCTCGAATGAACGATGGAACAAACAAACTCTTTGTTCCAATAAATGGGATTCCTATTTTGATATATTCTGTCATTGCTTTTTCAAAAAGTGAAAAAATAGATAGTATTTTCATTTCTGTTAAAGAAAATTTAATTCCACTTGTAAAAAGTTTATGTATATCTTTTGGTATAACAAAAAATATTACTATTTTAAATGGTGGAAAAACACGACAGAATTCGGTAAAGAATTTGCTTTTAGCTGTACCAAGTGATGTTGATACTGTATGTGTTCACGATGGGGCAAGACCTATGATTACATCTGAATCAATAGATTTTTTGTTGTCCAATTTTACATCAGATGCAGATGGAATTATTCCGTATACATCAATATCAGATACAGTAAAAAAAATAGACAAAAACAATTTTGTAATATCTACTGAATTGAGAGAAGAACTTGTAACTGTACAAACTCCACAAATATTTAAAATAGGCACACTACTTGAAGCATATAAGAAAGCTGAAGAAGATAGATTTCTTGGAACAGATGAAGCATCTTTGGTTGAGAGATGCGGGAAAAAAATAAAAGTAGTTAGATTACAAGAAAAAAATTTAAAAATTACATATAAAGATGATATTGAAATTTTTAGAAAATTTTTTCATATATCGGAGTAATTAATATGCCAATGGATGATAATGATGTAAGAGAAGAAATGGAATATCTTGATGAAGTGATCTTGGATTATTCCACTATGGTAAAAAATATAGGTAAAAATGGATTAGCAGCAAGTCTTTTGATGAATTATAGAGATGAAATTCAAGATATAATGACAGAGCTTGCTTTAAACAACAGAGATATTAGGGAATATAGAAAAAAAGTAGTAATGCTTGATAATGAATTAAGACAGAAAGCTCAGGCTTATGTTAATGAAGTTGGTCATGCAAATTTTAAGCAATACCAAATAATAAATAATCCTCCTCTTGAGAGATGGTGGTGGTATTTAAATAAGGTAACTATGGGAAGAGAAGAAGATAAAAAGAAACCTTGGGAGTTTTGGAAGTGAAAAAGATATTTTTTTCATTTATTTATATTTTGTTTATTTTTGTGTTTATACAGGGTTGTTCTAATAAGCAGGTAAGTGAGCAGATAGAACTTGCTCAAAAGCAACTTGAATGTGGGGCAACTGTAGATTCTGATAAAACAATAGAAAATATACTTCCAAAAGTTAAAAATAAAAAAGATTTGGCTAAAATTCTTTCTTTAAAAGCTGAAATATCTGCAGGTAAGGGCTTCTTTGAGAATGCAAGAGAAGAAATTAGAATAGCTGTTGCAACAAATCCAAATAATGCTCAGATACGCAGACAATCGGCAAATGTATATTTAAAAATGGGTGATATAAGTAGAGCATTATCTGAAATTAATAAAGCTAATGATATATCATCTGATGATTTAAGTATTTCTGCATTAAAAATATATATATACTCAAAATTTTATGATAATTATACTGCATTATATGAAGCAAGAAATATATTGAGAGAACATTCTGAATGTAAACATACAATAGAAGACTTAAATCAAATATATCTACAAATAGCTGATATTTTAGTGGAAGAAAAAGAATTTGCAAAGGCAAAAAATATATATGATGATATATTAAAATATGAACCCAATAACGATAAGGCTCTTTTAGGTATAGCTAATATATATTATATTAAAAAAAATATAAAAAAAGCTGAAGAAGTTGTTTTAAAAGCCATAGATAAAAATGTATTTAATCCACAATCTCATTTACTTGCTTCTCAAATTTATTATTTACAAAATAAACCCCAAAAGATAAAAAAAGAATTAGAGATTGCTTTAAATTATAATTGCACTACTCCAGCTCTTGCTATTGAACATGGATTTGTGTGTTTAAAGAATAAAGATATCGAAACAGCAGAAAAATTTGCAAATATTGCTTTAAACTCAGCTCCAAATAATGCAGATGTTCTTGGCTTTGTTGCAACTGTTTCAACTATAAAAGACCATATAAAGCAGGCACAGCAATATGCTCAAAGAGCTTTGGAATTAGAACCAAACAATATCATTGCAAATATAGCAGAAACTGAAATAGCTTTTAAAACTATGAATTTCCAAAAAGCTGAAGAACATTTAAAAATATGTCTTAAACAAGATGAAAATTCTGTAATAGCTAATACATATATGGCAAGAATTAGGCTTATTCAAAATAATACAAGAGATGCTGAGATGTTTATAGATAAAGCTCTTATAAATGCTCCTCATGATCAAATTATATTGTATTTTAAATCTTGTATATATGCCCAAAAATCTGATAAAATAAGGGCATTTGTGTATTTGAAAAAAGCTGTCGAAAATGGTTTAAAAGGAAAAAGAAATATAAAAATGGATAAAGTTTGGCAAAAATATTTAAATGATCGAGAATTTCAAGAAATTATAAGCAAGATACAGTAAAAGGGGGAGCAATGCCTGAAGAACAGAAACAGATAAGAGGAAATAAACTACAAACTGCGGATATTGTTTTGGGAGGAATTTTATCTGCTTGTGTTCTTGTAGCTGCACTTATATCCCAATTAACAGGCTTTTCTGATATTTTAACTTATACTGCTGTTACTCCAATAGTTATAGCAATATTAAAAAAAGATTTTAAATTTGGAATAATTGTAAGTTTTGTTTCAACTGCTCTTATAAGTGCAACTTTAGGATTATTTCCTTCAGGAATATATTTTTTTATAATGATAATTCCAGCGGCATTGACTTTAGGATATTTAATGAAAAAAAAAGAAAAAATAACTGGAATTGTACTTATTCTTTCTGTGATTTTGTTTATAACGACAACAATGTCAATCTTTATGACATCATTTATAACTGGAATCTCAATAACAGATGATGTTAACAGTGCAGTTAAATCTCTTTTCTTATTTTCTAAAAATACACTTGAAGCATTTCCAGAAATAGTATATGCAATCTTTTCATTAATTCCCTCTGCATTTATAATTGGATTAATGATAAAATATAAAAAATTATCCTCTTCTTCTGTCCTTCCTATTTCTATTTTAATAGCAATAATTTCAGCAGTTTTAATAAACTTTATATCTAAATATTTTGGAATTCTACCAGAAGATATATTCAAAAAAATGGGTGAAGAAGGTTTTAAGTCCTTATTTTGGGCTTCAATTCCTTTTATAATAGCGATAATTTCGCTTTCATATTCGTTTTATCTTTGGTTTTTTAATGAGTGGATTTCAGCTAAATTGAAAATAACAGAAAAAAAGCCATTGGGAAGTGGTATTATTGAATTGATCGAATATCCAAAATATTTTGCTTATTTATTTATAATATCGTTGTCAATATTTATAATAGCAACAATAACAAAAATCAATATAACAATAAATATATTTAATGTTGTAAAAATAGACATTATTTCTGGGGTAATGTTAAATGTATTTTTGTTGTTTGGTTTTTTATTATTCATAAAGGGAATGTTTATTTTAAGGGATTTTGTTTTTACAAAAATGAAAAGTTTTTCTATGAGATTACTTGCTGTTATAATGTTGATGACAATATTATCACCATTAACTACTGCAATAGGTTGGTATATATGTTTGAAAGGTGCTAAAGTTTTGATTGAAACAGCTCATGCAGTAAATTCTGAAGTTTCAAATGATAATGTTAAATTTAAAATAATTGAATATCAAGAAAACGAACTTTCAGAGATATCAAAAGTGAAAGACAATCATGAAATTAATAAATGCAAGAAAAATAAGGCAAAAAAGTTAAAAAAAAATAAGAAAAAATGAAATATTTACTTTGTTTTTATTCTCATATATGATATAATATATATAACATCCTCAAAATAGATATATTAGCTCTTAAATATAATTTAGGAGAAATAAAATAGGAGGTAAAAATGAAAGTTTTTAAAGCTATAATTTTTATATTTTTATTTATAGGCTTATTTATAGTGGAAGTAAATGCTGCTGCAAGGCTTTCAGGTAAAATATTAGCTGTCAAAAATGGAGTTTATACTGTTGAGCTTGGAGATGGTTCAAAAGTAGATATCAAAATGCAAAGTGGTGCAACATCTATGAGAGGACAGGGAATAGGTGGTTTTAGAGCAGGGGAAACAGCTGTTTTTAATATAATTAGTGCATTAAATGATTCTCCGCTTCTTGCTGATTCAGTTATGGATGTAGCTTATGCTAATCAAAATTCAACTTCTGCATATAAGATGTTGAGAAATACTAAAGTGGGTGGAATAGCCACAGTTGCAGGTCCAGTGCCTTTGGCTGGACAGAAAGCAGATCCGCTTGGAAAAATAGGAACAGGTGGAACTGGATTTAATAATTTAAGCCCTGCTCCAAAAGTTAATGTTCCATTTACTGCTGCTCCTGCTCCTATGGGTTCTCCAGTAATAGGTCAAGTATTGACAGGGGCTGCAGATAATGCTATGCCACAGTCAAATATGTTTAATCAGCAAAATGTAATGAATCAAAATATAAATGGAATGAATACAAATAATGTGAATTCTCCATTTAATCCAATGAATAATGAAGCTCCTTCTGGTATGTTTCAGCAACCTAATGGAATTGGAATGCCACAAACCAATAATCCTATGATGAATTTGACAATGGGAACAGCTGATCCGAGTTCACTTATACTTGGTGGCAAGAAAAACACTGCTGAAGGAATGATATATGGCAATGGAGTTCAAGGTCAAAATAATATGGATCCATCGCGAATATTTACTGGAAGTAATGACGATGATGAGGAAGATGAAAGTGATGGTCTTGAGTCTTTAAATCCTGCAAACATGAATGGAATGGCTGGTCAACAGGTCAATGCATCTGGCAAAATAATGAATATTGATATGTCAAAAGGTGTAATATTCTATATGTCTGCAAATGCTCCAGGTATGCAAGAATTGGGAAGTGTTGTTTTAAATCCTTCAACATTATTGTTGGATGGACGAACAGGTCAAGCTATTTCAATTCAAGATATAAAAGCTGGTATGAACATGCAGGCAACTGGAATTCAACAAAATGGAATGATAAGAGCAACAAAAATAACAGTTATACCATAAGGGGCATAGAAAGAACAGGGGTTAGAATTGGATAATCAGGATATAAAAACAAAGGCTGCAAAAGTTTGGTATGCAATAGGTGTATTATTATTGACATTTATTATATTGCTAATAATGTTCAATTTTAAAAATATCATATCATTGATAATAATTTGTATATTATTATCATATGTTATGATGCCTTTTATTTCTTTTTTTTCAAATCCTATTGATATAAAAATACCTGAAAATATTTCTGTTGGAAAATTTAATATAAAAGTGCCTTTGATCGGTGGTAAAAATATAAAGACTAAAAAAGGGCTTTCTCGAGTTGCCTCAATAAGTTTGACGTTTGTTTTATTTATAACGACAATAATTCTTGTTTTTACAATAATAACTCCAATAATAAAACATGAATTAAAAAACTTATATAAAAATAGAGAAGAGTATAAACAAATTATAGAGAGAGAATATAAAAAAGCAGATGAGTATCTTGATAAATATATACCAAAATCACTTATTAAATATAAAGAAGAAGCAAAGAATAATCTAAATATTAAAAATGTTGCCACATATTTAAAAAATTTGGTAGAATCCATAATGCCAGCAGTTACAAATTTTATGGGTTCTGTTTCTCATCTTCTTTTAATACCCTTTGCTACATTTTATATTTTAATGGACTATGATACATATCAGGAAGCTTTAATTTCACTTATTCCCAAAAATAGAAAAAAAGAAGTTATGAGTCTTTTAACAGAAATAGATGTTATGTTAAAACAATATATAAAAGGGCAAATTATTGTCTGTTTTATAATAGGAACATCTATAACTATTGCTATGTCATTATTACAGATACCTTATGCTTTAATAATTGGAACATTTGCAGGTTGTATAGATGTTATTCCTTATATTGGTGTTATAGTTAGTCTATTACCTGCTGTTCTTTTGGCACTTATGAAAAGTCCAATACATGCAGTAATTACTCTTGGAATATTGTATTTTATACACTGGCTTGAAGGACATGTTATCATTCCTAATATAATGGGGCAGAGCGTAAAATTGCCACCACTTACAATTATTATTGCTTTGATTATAGGTCTTGAAGTTATGGGAATTATAGGTATGTTTCTTGCAGTTCCAATAGCTGCTGTATTGAGAGTTGTAATTGAATTTTATATCAGAAAGAGAATTGAAAAAGAAGAGGCGTCTATTATTTAATTAAAACAGGATTATCATGTAAAATAAAGAAATATAACAATAGCCTAAATATTTAAATTTGGATTAAAAACATCGGTAGGGGGTGGCTAATATGGCAAGGAAAACATTTGTTCTTGATACTAATGTGTTGCTTCATTCAGCAGATTCATTGAATTCTTTTGAAGATAATGAAATTGTAATACCAATAGTTGTACTTGATGAGATAGACAAATTCAAAAAAGGTTCTTCTGAAATAAATAGAAATGCTCGACTTTTTATAAAAAAGTTAGACCAACTAAGACTTCAAGGTTCTTTGACAGATGGAATAGAACTTCCCAATGGTGGTATTCTAAAAGTTGTAATAGACTTAGGAAAAAATACTTTGGCCAAGCTTCTTCCAGATGGTATTGAGAATTCAAATGACAATAGGATTTTGGCACATGTATTAGCTCTCAAAAAAGAAAATAAAAATCAAAAAACTATATTAGTCAGTAAAGATATAAATATGAGAGTTAAAGCTGATGCTATGGGCATAACAGCTGAAGATTATGAAGCAGATAAAGTTGAAATAAACGAATTATATACTGGACAAACAGAAATTTACATATCACCAGAAGAGATGTCAGATTTCTATAAAACTGGGAAAATGACGAAACATATTGAGGACTTAAAGCCCAATGAATATGTTACTATGATAAATTCAAATAATCCCAATGGCACTGCTTTGGGTAGATATGACAGCATTATGAGGGAAATTGTTCCTCTAAAAATAGAGGATTCTATATTTGGAATAACTCCTCGAAATAGAGAACAGAGATTTGCAGCAGATATGCTTTTAAATGACAAGATAAAACTTGTAACACTTATGGGAAAAGCAGGTACAGGTAAAACATTACTTGCTTTAGCTGCTGGACTTAGCAAAGTAATTGGTTCAAGTGATGTATATGATGCAGATGAAGAAGTAACGAAGTTTAGAAAGTTAAATGTTTATAGACCAATAGTTCCTATGGGAAAAGATATTGGCTATTTACCAGGTAGAGAAGAAGACAAGATTCATCCTTATATGTATCCTATATATGACAATCTTGAATATTTGTTACATGATGATTCCTTTAAAAAAGATGATGAAAAATTTTCTGGAACAAATATAACTGCAAAATATCTTCAAGATGCAGAAAAACTTGAGGTAAAAGCTCTTACATATATAAGAGGAAGAAGTTTGCCTTATCAGATTATTCTTGTTGATGAAGCTCAAAATTTAACTCCACATGAGGCAAAAACAATAATAACAAGAGCTGGAGAAGGTACAAAGATAATATTGACAGGCGATATAAATCAAATAGATAATCCATATATTGATTCAACAAGTAATGGACTTGCATATATTGTTGAACGTTTCAAATATCAGAATTTGGCAGCACATGTAACATTGACAAAGGGTGAAAGATCAGACCTTGCTGAATTAGCTGCAACTCTACTTGATTAATTTTATTTTGGAAGATAAGTTATGAAGAAAATTTTGCTCCCATTACTTTTTATAACTTTAGTCTTGATTCCTTCTGAAGTTATGCCTAAAAATCAATTTGGAAATTTTGTAAGATCTACAGTAAAGGCTAATAGTATAAAATTTCCAAATGAAAAAAAACTGCAAGAATATAAAGAGTTATATTTAGATAAAGCTAAGAATCAAAGTGATAGTGGTAATTTTCTTCAGGCTTGTTTGACTGTCAGAAAATTAATAAATATACTTCTTAAAAAAACAAATGAAATGACAATGGATGAGTGGATAACTTCTTATGGAAGATTTTATCGTGAAGTTATAGATACCCAAAATCAGTATAAAAAGAAATTTATAGAATCAAGAAGTATATCAATAAAAAAAGAATTTGAAAATATAAGGAGAGATAGGCTATCTGTAAAAAATTTGTTAAAGGCTAAGCAAATAGAAAATATAAATTCTTTTATATCTACAGATGGTCTTCTCTCAATATATGCAGTGAATGATCAATACTCTGATAATTCTCATATTGCTATAAATACAGCAGATACAAATGAAAAACTTTTTGAAGAATTGCCAATTCCAGATGATAGTAAAAATCCACAGATAAAGAGATGGAGTAGAAAGTATGAGATAAAAACTCCAAAATGGTCTCCTGATTGTGAACATTATGCATATCTTTTAAATGGTGCATTGTGTATTTCTTCTCAGATAAATAAGCCTATAATTATATCTGAAATAAAAGATGTAGAAAGTTCAAATGATCTCTCATTTGATTGGTCTTTAGATGGTAAAAATTTGTGTTATTTAAGAAAAGTAAATAATGAAACAATCGCATTTATAAATAATATATATGACAAAAGAGAAAAGAAAATAGGAAAAGCAGATTATGTATCAATTTCTTCAGATGGAAAATTTGCAGTTATAGAAAATAACGGAAAAATATCACTTTACAATTCCAATACAAATAAATTGATAGAATTTGCAAGTGGAAAATATCCTGTATTTTCAACTGATGACAAAAGTATTATTTATGTTCTAAATAATACTTCTATAAATTCAAAACAAATATCAGATAGAAAAGAATATTTAATATTCAAGGGACAAAAAAATAAAAATATTGTTTCTGTAGTTGCTATTTCAGCGAATATTGTGGTCGTTTTGTTTTCTGATGAAACTTTATCATTAGTAATAAATGATGATAAAACATTACAGCTTGCTACAAAAGTTGGAAAAATTGAAAAATCTTATCCAAATTCGATAAATAGTATTTTATGTGAAAATAAATATATAAAATTTAAATAAATATTCATATGACAAAAGAAAATAATAATCAAGAAATTAAAAACAATCAATATAAAGAACATAAAAAAGAAAAAAATTCGACTAAATTAAAAAGATTTTTACTTTTTTTAGTTTTTGGAACTTTAATATCATTTCTTTTAAGTTTCTTTTTTATAAAAAGTTATATGGTCAAGTCTTCAGAACATAATGCAAGACTTGCTGAAATAAGAAGTCTTCAAAAAGAAAATGAAATGATAGAAGAAGAAAATGAAAAATTGCAACAAAAAGTAGAATATCTTAAAACAGATAAGGGAGTTGAATCTGTTGCGAGAGAAAAATTAGGTCTTGTAAAGCCTTCTGAAATAGCATTTGTTGTTGTAAATGATAGAAATAATCCAAAATCTAAAAAAGAAAAAACAGTATCTAATCAATCAAATGATTCTAAAAATAAGCCAATAAAAGTTAGTGATAAAAAAGAAAATATAAATTGGTTTACATTGCTTTGGAGAGATCTTTTTAGTGGAGGAGATGAGAAAAAAAAATAAATGGAATATAGAGAAATTGGCAAAACAGGAATAAAAATATCTCTTGTTTCATTTGGAACATTGACGATGTCTCATGTTCAAAAAAATATGTCTCCTAAAGATGGCTCGATATTGATTGAAAAAGCTATTGAATCTGGAATAAATTATTTTGATTCAGCTGAAATATATGATACATATAGACATATAGGATACAAGAAACTTCCAGATAGTGTGATGATTGGTGCAAAGTCTTATGCTTATGAATATGATACAATGCAACTATCAATAGAAAAAGCCCTTAGAGAAACTAAAAGAGATTTGATAGATGTATTTATGTTACATCAACAGGAGAGTGAACTGACATTAAGAGGACATAAGCCTGCAATAGATTGTATGTTGAAAGCTAAAGAAAAAGGTCTTATAAGGCTTATTGGAGTTTCTACTCACCATGTAGAATGTGTAAAAGCAGCAAGTGAACATGAAGAAATTGATATAATTTTTGCAATTTTTAATTACAGGGGACTTGGTATTATAGATGGAACTGTATTTGAAATGCAAAAAGCCCTTGAAAATGCTTATAATAAAGGGAAAGGCATTTTTATAATGAAAGGTCTTGGGGGAGGACATTGTTTTAGAGAACCACAAAAGGCATTTGGATTTTTAAGACAATTTCCTTTTATAAATTCTGTTGTTATAGGAATGCAAAATGAAGATGAAATTAAATATAATATATCAATGATGAGTGGTTTAGAAATTCCAAAATGTGTTTCTGATAGGCTTATAAATAGAAAAAGATATTTGAATGTAGAACATGAAGGTTGTCAAAGATGTGGACGTTGTGTTAGAAGGTGTGATCAAAAAGCACTTTCTTTAACTGAAAATGGAATTGTTGTAAATAGAAATAAATGTATATTGTGTGGTTATTGTGCTTCAGTGAATATATTTTATAGAATATTTTTTATAAGGAAGTAAAAAAAATATGATTAAATTTAGTCCTCCAATGGTTGCTTTAGCAAATATTGCTGAAATGTGGATAAATGATAAATCCTTGACAGACCAATTTAAATTGGTTTTGAATGATGCTATAAATCTTAACCATGTAGAAAAAGAATCACTTAAATTTAATGCCCAAGGAATGAAAAAAGTCATAACAATATTAAATGCAATATCAGCAGCAGAAGAGCAGTATCAAAAAATTGAGGAGTTGCTTGGAGAATTAAAAAATATAATTGAAGGTCAAGAATCTTCTTTTACTATAGATGATATATTAAATGGAATAGAAGAGGCTTTGGTTTTGAAAGAAAGGTTTATTTCTTCAATGACTGAAGAAGACAGGAAGTTGAGATTATCAAGATTTCCTGTAGTAAATGACTATCTTCAAGCTTGCCTGAATGTATATGGTGAGACTGAAACAGATGATATTTTGCTTACTCGTCAAAGAGCTATGGTTGGTTTTATAGAGGATACTGAAGAAGAATTCAAAGAGTATTTAGAAATAAGACCACAAGCTTCACAATGGCAACCTCATTTTGTAAATTGTATTGCAAATATA
>CADAWZ010000033.1 GCA_902791745.1 uncultured bacterium | reverse complement strand
CTGTAACCATACAAGCAGTACCTGGATTTCCTGAACGAACAATTAAAATATCTCCAGTATGAACAATAGTTCTTTTATTTAGTTTCATACCTATTGGATTTAAATAAACCCAATCAAAATTATCGACATGAAACTCACGAACATTTGCAGAACGAAAGGCAGGAGTTCCATTTTTTTCATCAGTGTAATATCGACTTGGTTTTATAACTATTCCAACTTTTACATCTTTGCAAACATTACCTATATTTGTATTAACCCAATTATCAAAAGATATATTATTTTCTTTTCTCCATTTTTTAGTAAGTTGACCTGTGAAAGCTCTATATAAAATTAAATTTTTCCTATAATTATAAGTATCAACAACCTTTTCTAATTTCTCTTTTGCCTCATCGAGTTTGGAAATATAATTATCAAGTTTATTCGCTATTCGCTCTTGTTCAGCTAATGGAGGAAGAGGAACTGGAAAAACTTTTAACTTATTTATAGTTATTTGTGGTTGAGCTGAACCTGTTACTATTCTTTTAACATTAAGAGTTGAATATAAATAATAAATAAATTTTGCAGGAATTGATATATTTTTTCCTTCAATAATCAAAGAATTACTTGTTATAAAAGATTTAGGAAATGAAAAATTCATTACCCCACTATAAGCTCCTCTACAACTCATAAGAGCCTTGGGCTGTTCAAACATATATTCATTATAATATCCAATCTGACCATTTGCCCCAAAAACAGGAAATCCTTCTTCTATTAAGTCTTTAGAAGATAATCCTTTACCATATACTATAGAAAAAATTGATTCCGTTTTTACCCAACACCAATTTTGGGGAATTTTATAAGGTTGTTTATCAACTGGAATAAGTGCATTATTCATTTTTGACCATTTTTTGCTATTCTTCCTCAAAATCGAGTGTGTAAAATTTTTTCTGTATTTTTCTAAATAGTTTTCTGTATAATACAGCGAACTGAATAGAGCGAAGCGGAGTTGAAGTTAGCGTATTATACAGAAAACTAAATGCTCATTTTTAAATTTACAGAAATTTCTGCACATACTCTAAAAATCTTTTATACAGAAATTTCTTTTATAAAATCAAAAATTTTCTTCTAATTTAACTCATTGTGTTAGTTGATTTAAAAAAAATAAGTAAATAAAAATTTGCTGTAATCTATCCAATATATGGCTGTATACTACCACTTTGTCATTGCGAGGCTCTAAATAAAGGCTATTATGGTGTATTCTACCAACACTCCTTAATTTTGCAATTAAATAATTTTCAAAAATATAAATATGCACAGTTTAACAAGTGAACAAAGTTTTTGGAGTGTAATAAATGAACGATTTCAATTTTCTCCAGTAGTTATCTAACAAATTGCACTTTCAATAATAAGGGTTGTTCTTAGAATTTAGATATAAACTTTGGGGTAAAATTGTTTAGTGAATCTATTACACTCCAAAAACTAAAACATGCAATTTCATCATAAGTAAAAAGAAATATAATCAAGTAGCACTTAAAAATATAAATGTTGTTTTGTGCAGAAAAATCCACGACATCACAAACTTCTGAGGGTTTAGAGTGAGATTTTTTAAACAAAATAACATTTGGCAGTAAATATAAAATTAATAAAAATTAATTTTTCCACTTACTTTTTTTCTTTATTACAATAAAAAATCCCCTTTCAATATTTGTTTATACTGAAAGAGGAACGAAATTTTTAATTGATTTGGCTAATATAAAATCCGTATTTTTCTTTTGGAATACTTAATCCATTCATAGCTTGTTCAAGTGAAACATGAAAATTTTTCATAATAGCTTTTAAATTTTCTATAGTTGCTTCAACTCTTCCTTCAGCCCTTCCTTCAGCTCTTCCTTCTTCTTTTGCTTCTTTTCTTTCATCTCGTATTTTTAATCCATATTGCATATACATTGTTCTCTCCTCCTCTTGATTTTTTATAAATTTTACTCGTTCATCAATCATATTAACCAAGGGATTATCAACTTTATCTCCGTTAATATAAGCAAATAGTGCTTCTAAATCAGCATTTACATTTTTATCTTTTTTGCCTTTTGTGGATACAAGAATTTTTGTAACATCGTCTTTTAATTCAATTTCTTTATTTTCTTTGCAATAATTTTTAAATGTGTAAATCTGTTGCTCACCATCAAAAAGTTTAAATGGGCATATAAAAATTATATACAACTTTTTGAGCTGTTCATAATCTTGTCCAACATACAAAATCGAAGCATCAATTAATGCTTGATAATATCTGAGTCTTTTTGCAAACTCTTCTTCTTTTAAGGATTGGACTTGCATTTCAATATCGTATATTATACCATTTGAATCTTCTAAATACACATCAAGTCTAATCCCCTTATTATCATAATTTTCTTTAAAAATTACTTCTTTTTGTATGTATTCAACTTTAATTATTTTGATATCCAAAAGTGTTTCAAGAACTCTTGTGCATATGTCTATTTCACACATTACCCTTTTGAACAAATAGTCATCTTGAAAAGTCAATTCTTCCCAAGTTTTTCTTTTTCGTTCTTTAATTTCTGTTGTTTCTTTATTTTCAATATTTGTATTTTTTCTATCCATAGCTATAAGACCTTATTTTTTATAATTATACAATATCAAAAATAAAAAAGCAACATATTTTATGCCTCTACCTCTTCCAATCTCTTCAAATCATTTGCAATACTTTGAATCAAATCAATAGCTTCAGAAAGATTTGCAATAGCTTCTTCTGCCGCTTCAATAGGATCGCCCAATTCAACAAAATCTACAGCTTTTTCTTCATGAATCAATCCAAGATCAAGGCTATTTCCTCTTTCTCTAATTTCATCTATTGTGAATACACTCAAACGCTCATCTTTCACAGAATGCCTATCTTCTGCCGTATATGCTTTTTCAAAATCTGCAAAATGTTCTCTTAATAAAGGTGTTGTTTTACCCAACGAAGGCATATTTGATCTCAAATCATAGAACCAAACTTCTTTTGTGTTTCCCTTGTCCTCTTTTCCACGAGTGAAAAACAATACATTTGTCTTTACACCTTGTGCATAAAAAATACCAGTTGGCAGACGAAGAACCATATTTAAATTGCATTTATCAAGTAAATCCGCACGGATTTTTTCACCATCACCATCTCCAAAAAGGACATTGTCAGGGAGTACAACACCAGCTCTTGCTTTTCCGTCTGCTTTTAAACTGCGGTAAATATGTTGTAAAAAATTCAACTGTTTATTGGTTGTTGGATAAGTGAAATCATCACGAGTTGTTCTTTCACCGCCTTTTTTAGTTCCAAAAGGTGGATTTGTTAGCACAAGATCATAATCTTTTAACTCTTTGCCAACATTTGAAAGAGTATCTCCAAAAATTATTTTCCCTCTTATATCATGAAGCATTGCATTCATAAGGGCCAAACGATGTGTATCATGAACGAGTTCACATCCTGTAAATGCTTCGTATTTTTCAAATTTTGCCATATCTGAATCTAAATCGAAAAATTGATCTGTACGGTCTTTTATGTATTGGCTTGCTGCAATCATAAATCCAAATGTACCACATGCTGGATCATTACAGCGTTCTCCAACCTGCGGTTTCAACAAATCTGTCATTACATCAATCAAAACACGAGGTGTAAAGTATTGACCTGCACCTGATTTTTTTTCATTTGCATTTTTTTCAAGATGACAGAATAAACATCTTTATATTCGGCTTTTGCCTCAATAGTTCCAACTAATCTGTCACCAATAAAAAGAGCATAATCTACATAACCTTTTTTATTATCCTGAGATTTTGTAGGCCATTCAGCTATTGCAATATTTTTACCTCTCTGTGGTCTTACTCCCTTTGAATAACAAATATTTTTAGTATCAGCCTCCCAACCAACTTCTCTGAGTTGCTGATCGATAATAATTCTTGTTTCTTCCTCACTTCTTATACGCTGACTTGCAAATCTTCTCGCTCTTTTCTTTCTTTCTTCTATATCAAGTTTTTCAGAATTTATAGCTTTCTCTTCTTCTTGTTTTACAAGTTCTTTTTCTATTTTCTCTTCTTTTTGTTTACTCTCTTCTCTCGGCTCTGTAAATATATCTTCTCTATAAAAATCAAGTATATTTTTATCAAAATCTATATGTTCATAATTATACTTACCATATACCTGCATAAACCATTCACAAAGACTATAAGCCATAATGATTAACGATTTTCCACGTTCTTTATTCTCATAACCTTCATGAATTGCTTTATTTCTATTTTTACGCAAAACATGGAGAATATTTACAATCTCATCATCAAGCAATCCCTCATTCAATAATCTATTTATTTTTATATCTTGTTTATTTTGTTCATGCTCAACAGGTAAAGAAATTTTGTCAAATTTAAACATGAGATTGACAATAGTCTCCCCAATCATTCCCAATTTTATCAAACAAGAATTAGAATCACTATAACAATATTTTTCTGCTAATTTTCCAAAATTAGCCAGAGAAGGAAAAGTATCTTCTAAAAATGCAAAATTTGATTTCATTTCAATTCCACCTCATTTTTCACTTTACATCACTATTTATCTTTTCTCATCATCTAATACTAAAACAAAATTATATTTTTTCATTATATCACATCTTTTTAGAAAATCAAACAAATAAAATTTTATAATCTATATATAAAAAACTCTAAATAATAAAAGAGAAGGATTTAACAAAAAATAAAAAAATTAATATAAGTTTAGAAAATTTTTAAGGGTAAAACAAAATTTAACAATGGGTGAAAAAAATACAACAAAAAAACTTCCAAAAGTATATTGGATATCAATTTTTTATGAATTTATAGAGAGAGGTGCCTATTATGGTGCAATGAGCATACTCTCTGTATATTTAGTAGCCTCAGTCGCAAATGGTGGCCTTGGTTGCTCAAAAATGGAAGCAGGAATATTAAAAGCTACAATACAGCCAATAATATATGCACTGCCAATAATATGTGGAGCAATAGCAGACCGTTTTGGATACAGAAAAACATTAAATGTGGCATTTTTACTTTTGGGAATAGGATATATATCTGCAAGCCAAGCAAAAACATATCCCCTATTTTTCACATCATTAATAATATTATCACTTGGAGCAGGTGCATTTAAGCCAGTAATAAATGGAACAATAGCAAGAGTAACAGATTCAGAAACAAGCTCAATAGGTTTTGGAATTTACTATTGGTCAATAAATTTGGGGGCATTTTTATTTCCTCTTATAGTAGTTCCACTCATGAGAAATTCATTTGGATTAAACTATGTTTTTTTAGTATCAGGAATAGCAATACTTCTCATGCTAATTCCAAATAAATTTCTATATAAAGAACCACCAAAACCTGAAACATCAAAAGATATATCTCAAGTTTTTGTAGATGCAGTATCTGTTTTGAAAGATTATAAATTTTTGATATTGTTATTTTTATATTCTGGATTTTGGGTTATATATTTCCAAATGTTCGACACCATACTTTGGTATATAACAGAATATGTAAAAATGAAACCAATAGAAAACACAATTAATGGCTTAATACCTGGATTCAATGGAGGATTCAAATTTAACCCAGAATATGTTACAGTAATAAATGCAGGAATAATAATATTACTTCAATTATTAGTATCAAATATAACTAAAAAGACAAAAGCTCTACCTACAATGATAACAGGAATATCATTTGGAGTAATAGCTATGTGCCTGATAGGATATTCTGCATATTCGGCACAAATTCATGCAACGAAAGATTTATCTATAACAACTGCAACATTATTGAGTGATGAACAATATGCAACAAATTCTTCTGTAATATTCCATGCTTGGTCGTTAGTATTTGGAATAATTCTATTTACAATGGGAGAAATGACAGCACACCCAAAATTTATCAGCTATATAGGACTTATAGCCCCAGAAGAAAAAGTTGCAACATATATGGGATATTCATTTTTATATGGAGTAATTGGATCGAGTATAGGCTGTTTGATTGGCCCAATAGCTTATAACAACTTTATAACGAAACTTGACAACCCTGCAGGAATGTGGTTTTTATTTGCAGGAATAGGACTTTTTACCGTCATATCTCTTACAATATATGGCAAACTTGTTTTAAAAAATAAAGAAAATAATAAAAAGGATTAACAATATGGCAATGTCAGATGATCAAGAATCAGAAGGTTTTGAACTTAAATATTTTCTACAGGATTTAAAAGGTCTAATAATTCACCCAAAAGAAACAGCAAAAAAAGTTGCAGATACCCCTTGTATTCCTCTTGCATTTATTTCTATATTCTTGGCAGGTTGCTCAATGGGGTTTAGAAAATTGATATTTGCCAAAGAAAGTTTAGATGCACTGACAGGAAAACAAATAGAAATTACAACCCAAACGATAGTTGATTTAGGGCTTAGAGATGCAAAATGTGTAACTCCTTTTTTAATACCATTCATTTTGGTAATAAGTTGGTATGTCGCAGCATTTGCAATAAATTTCTTTTCAGAAAAAGTAGGTGGCTTTGAAGGTAGTTATCATGATATCCTTTCAGTTCTTGGATATTTGGGAATAGAACTCTTTATTTTTGAGGGATTTATTTTACTTCTATCTTTAATAGAAGTAAGCACAGAGTTACATTTCATAGGTATAATAATTTGGCTCTTATATATAGCATTTCTTATTTGGTTTCTGTTTGCAGGAACTTTTTGTGTTGAAGCGATATATGGCATGCCTATGTCATATTCTGGAATGATATTTTGGGGAGTAATTTTAGCAATTATATTTTTCTATTATGTAGGAATAGAAATGATATTTGAAAAAGTTATACTTGTCGAATGCTTTAAGGGGAAATATGCAATTTAGAAACAATTTTAACGGCATTATACAAATTTATACAGGAAATGGAAAAGGGAAAACAACAGCAAGCATTGGGCTTGCAATAAGAGCTTATGGGCACGACTTTCCTATTGCAATAGTTCAATTTATGAAAACAGAAGAATCTGGTGAAATAAACGCAATAAAAAAATTGAAAATAGCTGAATCCTATTCTTTTGGCTTAAAGGGATTTCTTGATAAAGATAACCCAAGAGAAATAGACAAAATAGAAGCTCAAAAAGCATTAAAAAAAGCTGAAGAATTGATGACTTCTAAAAAATTTAATTTCTTGATACTGGACGAAATAAATTGTGCCGTTTATTTCAATCTTTTAAAAGAAAAAGATGTCCATGAGCTCCTTGATAAAAAACCAAGAAATTGTGAAATAATTTTAACAGGAAGATGTTGTACAGAATCATTAATTAAAAGAGCTGATCTCGTTACAGAAATGAAAGAGATAAAACACCCATGGAAAGAATGTCAAATGAATGCAAGAGAAGGAACAGAATATTGACAAATAATAGCAAAAAAATAATATTTTTTTGCTTTGTGTTATTTATTTCTATTTTTATATTCTCTGATGTTAAATTAGATAATATTGGACCAAACAAAATACTTGCAAAAAATACTTTTTGGAAATATGCTCACAGAGGCATAAAAACGGCTGAGATTAAAATATTCAATAATGAATATGCAACAATAAAATTGCTAAAGATAGATCCAAAATGTTTCTATGCAAACATAATGTACTCAAGAGATATTGGCAAACCGAGCATGTCTGTAAGAAGTATGACAAAATCATATAAAAATACAATAGGAATAAATGCAAATTATTTTGATGAAAATGACTATCCATTGGGACATTTAAAAATAAAAGGTAAAATTATAAATAATTACATAGCAGAACCATTGATATATTCTGGAATAATAACTTTCAAAAATGGAAAAATAAAAATAATTCACAGAGATGACTATATCCCTGAACGCTATGACGAAGCATTACAAGTAGGTCCAAGATTAATTTCAAATGGAAAAATTACCTATGGAATAGAAAATATGATAGATTACAAAAGTTACTCAAGAAGGTCTATTCTTGGATTTGATAAGAACGGTTCTATTATATTAGGTGTAACTTATGGAATTACATCTTGGAAAGAAATTGTAGATACTATGTTAAAAAACTCAGAAATTAACATTGAAAGTTTAATAAATTTAGATGGTGGTTCATCTGCTCAAATATATGCAACAACTGAAGAAAAAGATATAATTGATGAAAGAGGCATTTCAGTTCCAGTTGGAATAGGATTTAAATTTAACAATTAATAAGTTAATCCAAAAAAAAATGTTTACAATTCAGAAATTTTTTGTTAATATTTTGTTAACTATATATTAGTACAATAAAGCTAAGTTAAAATGTAATTTATTTATAACTCTTAAAGAGAATTCAAGGAGGTTTAACTTATGTTTGATAAAAATTTGCAGGCAAGTAATGTAATGAACAGCCAGCAGATGATGAATGTTCACTTCACAAACTTGCAGAACCAATTTACTCCTGGTTATAAAGCTGAAACAATAAACTTCAACGATCTTATGAGCAGTACAGGAAGCAGTGGTTCCGCAAAAGTAAAACAGAGCAGTACTGTATTCACACAAGGTGCTATCTCACAAACAGGACGCCAATTCGACCTTGCTATCAATGGTAATGGTTTCTTCACATTGAGTGATGGTGTAAATGAGCAGTATTCTCGTGATGGTCGTTTTGTTGCTTCTCCAGAAGGCAAACTCGTTCAAGAATCAACAGGAATGGCTGCCAAAGCATATAAACTTGATGCTAATGGCAATATCTCTGGAACTCTTACAGATGTAGATGTATCCTTGGATCCATCAAATCAAAAATATCTTGGTGAATATGACAGCTTCAGTTTTGATAACACTGGTAAACTCTACGGAGAAAAAACAATAACAGACCCTATCACTGGACAGGAAACAAAAGAAACAGTTCCTCTCTATCAGATGGCTCTTACTTCATTTGCTAATTCTTCAGGACTTCAGCGTACTGGTACAACAACATTTGCTGCAAGTGAAACTTCAGGAAAGGCTGTTACAGGTGTTGCTGGTCAAGGAGCTCTCGGTTCAGTCGTAGCAAATAGCGTCGAGCTTGCAAATGTTGACTATGCTCAACAAGCTGCTTCAATCGGTATGGCAAAAATGAACTACAATGCAAGTTTTGCAGCATTCAAAGCAATGGATAAGCTCACAGAACAAGCACTTCAGTTAGTAAAATAATTTTTTCAAAATAAAAATTAAAAATTACCCTATATCCCCTTTGCTTTAGAGCTATAGGGATATAGGGTAATTTTTTTAGAAAAAAATAAATTGGATAATTGCTTTGTTTTTATTTTTATGTTATAATAAATACATGTTCTTTGAAAAGGAGGGAATTATTTTTTGAGAGAACAAATGGACAGAATTTCTTTCGATTCTGGAATGTCCCCTTCTGGAAGTATTCAACCTCAATATGTCAGAAATCAAATGAGACAAAGCGGTCGTCCAACTGTAGAGACAAAAAGAGCCGAAGCCTATGATTTCAAACGTGGAGAAAAACTTTCAAGCGAGCAGGAAAGATTTGTAAGAGATATATTTAATGGCTTTGCAGAAAATGTTATGATTCACTTAGGAGCTTTGCTTCAGACAAAAGCTCAATTAAATTTAGGAAGTATCAAACAGAGAAACTATCATTCATTTTTAAGTTCACTATCTGATCCTTCAGCTATTTTCGTCTTTAAAATAGATGCGACGACAAAGGGAATAATATGCATGGAAATGCCTTTGGGATTCGCCCTAATAGATAAACTAATGGGTGGTAAAGGAACGGCAATAGAAGAAGTTAGAAAATTTACAGAGCTTGAAAAATCAATAATAATGATGCCTGTAAATAATATGCTAACCGCTTATACAGAGGCATGGAAAGATGTAAGAAAAGTAGAATCAGTATTTTTAAGTATGGATTTTAACCCAATGTCAGTTCACATCGCCATACCAAGTGAAGTCATGGTTAATATAACTTTTGAAGCAGTTTTTGCTCAAACATCTGGCATGGTCGATGTTTGTATTCCTTTTAAATATTTAAAAGAAGTGCTTCCAAAAATAAGTTTTGACAAATTCCTAATAACAAGAGGTATAGGTGAAAAAAATCAAATAGCTCCAACAAATATAATAACTGGAGTGGAAGCAGCAAAAATTCCCGTAGTAGTAGAACTTGGAAAAGCAGAATTAATGTTCCAAGATTTACTCGATTTAGAAGTTGGAGACTGTATAAAACTTGATACAGTCGTAACAGATCCCATGAAATTAAAAGTAAACAACAAAACAAAATTTTTAGGAAGACCTGGAATTAAGGACAATAAAATGTCCATACAGATAACAAAAGTTTTAGCAGAAGGAGACGAAGACGATGAACAATGAGGTACGCTCAGTCCAATTTGGAGAAATTGAAGGTGGAGTTACCCCTTCAGGTCCTCCAAGTAGTATAGGCATATTAAATGATGTAGCTTTAGTTGTAAAAGCAGAGCTTGGAAGAACAAGTATGCAAGTAAAAGAAATATTAAAACTTGGTGTAAATTCTGTTATATCTCTTGACAAAGAATCTGGTGAACCAGTTGATGTACTCGTCAATAATAAAATGATAGCCAAAGGTGAAGTCGTAGAAATAGATGGAAACTTTGGTGTAAGAATAACAGAAATAATAAATAGATAAAATATCTATGAAAAAGAAGTATACATTACAAATTTATTTTTTATTTATTATATTTATTTTTGTATTCTCTAATGCTGTTCATGCTCTGGAAACAAATACAAAAGCTACAGAAAAACAATCAATAACAACTGAAAAGAAAGATGATTTAGAAGAAAAATCACCACTCGATAAAGAATTTGAAACAGTTCCAAATCAAACTGAAGAAATAACAACTGAAGATGACGATTGGTTAAATCAAAAAGAAACAGCAAGAGATAAAGAAATAAATACTAAACTAAAAAAACAGATTACTAAAACTATTTTTTATCTCTTTATTGTAATTGTACTAATTTTTTTAGTATTGAAATTTCTCGGTTCAGGAAAAATAAATATTCCAACATTAGGTCTTGTAAAAAACAGAAAAAGCATTCTGAACATATCAGAAAGAATGTTTTTGCAACAGGGAAAAGTATTATATCTAATTAAAGCAGGGTCAAAAAATATTTTGATAGGAGTCTCAGAAAATAATATAAATTATTTAACAGAACTCCCAGCAGAAGAAAATGAAACAGAAAATACAAATACTAAACAGGAAACTCAAAATGATAAAACTTCCTACTTTAGTTTATTTCCCCAAATAATACCTATAGAACCAAAAGAAAATACTCCAAAAGTAAAAAAGGAAGAATCATCGGAGGAATAGATGAATAAAAAGCAAGGCTTACGATTAGACAAAATACTTTCGATATTTGGCCTTATTGCCATTGTATCGGCATTAATTGTCATATTTAAATCAGATTGTCTTGCGGCACCGACCCCTAACATAAGCCTTCCAGACATAAATATAGGAACAAATAAACCCAAAACTCCAGCTGAAATGGCATTGCCTATACAGTTATTATTCTTTCTGACAACACTGTCTATGGCTCCATATATATTAGTCATGACAACTGCATTTATAAGAGTCTCAATAGTTTTATCATTCGTCAGAACAGCTATGGGAACTCAACAAGTTCCACCAACACAGGTTTTAATGGGTTTGGCACTATTTGTGACATTTTATGTTATGATGCCTGTCGGAAAAGAAATAAATGACAATGCCATAAAACCATATACTCATCGGCAAATATCTTGGAATCAATTTTTAGATAAAACATCAACCCCACTAAAAAAGTTTATGTTAAGACAAACAAGAGATAATGAACTTAAACTTTTCATAAGATTGGGAAAGCTCGATACTAAAAAAATTACAAAAAGAGAACAAGTTCCAATATGGGTATTAATTCCAGCTTATGTTTTAAGTGAAATAAAAACATCATTTGAAATAGGTTTCTTAATATATCTGCCATTCCTTGTTGTTGACATGGTTGTGTCCTGTATCCTTATGGCAATGGGTATGTTTATGTTATCACCAATGACGATTAGTACGCCATTTAAATTACTAATGTTTGTTTTGGTTGACGGTTGGCAACTGATAGTTGAAAGTCTTGTGAAGAGTTTTAAGTAATAAAAATAGGAGGGCAAAAAAATGACAGAGGAATTTATATTATATATAACAAGTAAAGCATTACAACTGACTTTAATGCTTGCACTGCCAATGCTACTTGCTGCTCTTGTTACAGGTCTTGTTATAAGTATATTACAGGCAACAACTCAGATTCAAGAACAAACTATTTCATTTGTTCCTAAAATTATAGCTACATTTGCTGTATTAATAGCAAGTTCGAGTTGGATTATAGCTATGATTTCACAATTTGCAATAGAAGTCTTTGGAGGCTTCCCAAAAATTGTTAATATGTAAATTTCAATCAAGGGGATGGGATTTATAGATGGATCCAACACAACAAGGACTACAACTTTTTGCATTATGGCTTCTAATTTTTGTACGATTTGCAGGTTTCGTAGTACAAGCTCCTATTTGGGGTAGTCACCACTTTGACAAAAAAATACTCGTTGCCTCTGCAGCAGTTTGGTCATGTATAGTATATCCAAGCATGACGGTACCTAATATATCATTTGAACCTATAACATATATATTGATGGTTGCTCTTCAGTTACTTGTAGGTCTTATTATAGGATATGCTTCATTTATGATAATGTCAGCAGCACAATTTGCAGGTGAAATGCTTGATACTCAAATGGGTCTCTCAGTTGCAGCAAGTTATGACCCAGCAAGTGGAAGTTCAGTAAATATGATGCGAAGATTGAAATTTTATCTCGCCATGACTTTATTTTTAATATTTGATGGTCATCATAAATTACTGGAAACAGTCTTTAGAAGTTTTGAAGTAATACCAGTTACTGGGCTCAATTATAATGGAGATTTGATACACCAACTAATTTTGATGAGTTCTCAAATCTTTTATTTAGGAGTGCAATTAGCTTCTCCAGCAATGGCAGCACTCTTCACAACTCAAATAGGTCTTGGTATGTTGGCAAGGGTTGCTCCACAAATGAATGTATTTATGCTTAGTTTTCCACTTAACATAGCAATAGGACTTACTGTATTAGGAGCAGCATTATTATTGATAATAAATGCATTACATAAATTATTTGATATGAATAATGATGATATACTGCGTGTTATAAAAATAATGCGTATCCTTCCAAAGGGAGGATAATTAACATCATTTTTAGAAATTTTTTTAGAAATTACAAACAATAATATTAAAGCTGAAAGGGGGAAAGTAAAATGTCTGATGACAGCGACAAAACTGAAGAACCTAGCGAACAGAAATTACAAGATGCAAGAAAAAAAGGACAAGTATGTAAAAGTCAAGATGCAACATCAACTTTGCTTCTTGGAGCAACTGCTGCAGTTTTAGGAGCTACAGGAGCAGGTCTTTTTAGAACTCTTAGTGGTTTTGCACGAAATTGGTGGCTTCAAATAAGTGGAATTGTTGATAATCCTATAGGTGAACGATACCTATTTGGAGATTTTCTCTACATGATGGCAACTTTTTTTCAGGTTCTAATACCTCTTTTTGTAGCAGCATTTATATTTGCAATAGCAGGGAACATGGCTCAGATTAAATTTTTATTTACGACAGAGCCACTTACACCAAAACTAAGTAAAATTAACCCTATTGAGGGATTCAAAAAAATATTTTCAATGAAATCTGTTATTCAACTGTTACAGCAAGTAGCAAAATTAGCTGTAATAGGTTTCATTGTATATAATATTTTGAAGAAAAATATTCCTATTTTATCTTTTGCTGTAGATTGGGATTTATATACGACAACCTCATTCTTAAAAAAGATTGTTACCCAAATCATATCAAATACTTTTGTTGGCATGATCGTTTTGTCTATTCTTGATTATATAATCCAAAGAAAAGATTATATGAAAAATATGAAGATGTCCATGCAAGAACTAAAAGATGAGTATAAGAATACTGAAGGAAACCCAGAAGTAAAAGGTAAAATAAAACAAATGATGAGACAAGCTTCTCAAGGTCAAATGATGGGAGAGGTAGCAGGAGCTTCAGCTGTTGTTACAAATCCAACTCACCTTGCAGTAGCAATAAGATATAAACAAGGTGAAGACCAAGCTCCTGTTGTTGTTGCAAAAGGTGAAAACTTAAATGCAGTTAAAATAAAATCACTTGCTGAAGACAGCGAAGTTCCAATAGTGGAAAATGTCGAACTTGCAAGGGCTTTATTTGGAGCAGCAGAAGTTGGACAACCTATTCCTCCTGATTTATATAAAGCAACAGCAGAATTGCTCGCTTATGTATTTAAAATCAAGAGAAGAAAAAATAAAAGACAACAAAGAAATAGAAGAAGATAATATTAATTAAAAGGAAAATATCTCTGTGGATATAGAAAAAATTGCAAAAAATTCCGATATTATGATGGCAATCGCAGTTGTGGGTATTATTCTTATGCTCATAATTCCAATGCCTCCAGAACTTCTTGATGTTTTGCTTGTCTTTAATATAGCTTTAGCAATCATTATTTTGATTATATCTATATATATAGCAGAACCTCTCGAATTTTCTGTATTTCCAACAATGCTTCTTGTTTGTACTCTTTTTAGATTGGCACTTGATATTTCTTCCACAAGAATGATTCTTCTCTATGGAAATAAGAAAAGTCCTATGGGAGAGCCTATAGGAGCTGGACATTTAATACCAGCATTTGCTCAAGTTGTTGTTGGTGGTAACCTTATTATCGGTTTCTTGATGTTTATTTTGTTGATTATTGTTCAGCTGATGGTTATAACAAGCGGTGCTGAGCGTATTGCTCAGGTTGCTGCAAGATTCACACTCGATGCTATGCCTGGTAAACAAATGGCAATCGATGCCGATTTGCACTCAGGTCTGATAGATGCAGAACAAGCTAAAAAGAAAAGAAGAGCTGTAGAAAAACAATCAGATTTTTATGGCTCTATGGATGGTGCTGGTAAATTTGTAAAAGGTGATGCGATGGCCTCTGTTGTCATCATGGTAGTAAACATATTAGGTGGTCTATTGGTCGGAGTTCTTATGCATCATATGAAACCAATAGATGCAATCAATACATATGCTATTCTTACTATAGGTAGTGGTTTGACAACGACAGTTCCTGCATTCCTTCTATCCACTTCAATGGGTATGGTCGTTTCAAGAGCGGCTTCAGATTCAAACCTCGGTTCAGATTTGGTCGGTCAGTTGATGGCTCAACCAAAAGCATTGATGATTGCAGCAGGTTTCTGTTTTATGCTTGCATTACTTGGTATGGCAGGAATTTTCCCAATGCCAGTTATGCCATTCCTTGTATTAGGTGTTGTTTTGGGTGGTATTGGATTTGTAGTTGGAAAACAAGCAAAAACTGAAGATATTGCAGTTGTAAGTAAAGGTCAAGAAAAGAAAAAAGAAGCTGCAAAGAAACCAGAAAATGTTGTACAACTTATGCAAGTTGATCCAATCTCTCTTGAAGTTGGAAGAGGTCTCCTATCTCTTGTCGATCCAAACCAAGGTGCAAAACTTCTCGAGCGTGTAACATCAATCAGAAGGCATATAGCTCTTGAGCTTGGAATAGTTGTTCCTGGTGTGCGTTTTAGAGATAATCTCCAATTAAAGCCAAATGGTTATGTAATTAAAATAAAAGAAATGGAAGTTGCAAGTGGTGATGTCGTAGTTAACCAATTCCTTGCAATAGGTCCTGAAGAAAAACTCAAAAATTTGAGAGGAACAAAAACTGTCGATCCAACTTATGGCATGCCTGGTGTTTGGATTTCTCCAGAACAGAGAGGAGATGCAGAAAGACTTGGTTGCATGATCTTCGATCCTGTAAGTGTTATAGCTACACAGATGACAGAAATCATCAGAACTTATGGAGGAGATTTGATTGGAAGACAAGAAGTTCAAGCTCTTATCGACACAGTAAAGAAAACTCACCCTGCTGTTGTAAAGGAACTTGTTCCAGATCAAATGTCTTATGGTGAAATTGAAAAAGTTCTACAAAATCTCGTAAAAGAAAGAGTATCTATCAGAGACTTAGTAACAGTCCTTGAAACACTTGCTGATAATGTAACTATGTCTAAAGATCCTGAGGTATTGACAGAATGTGTAAGACAAGCTCTTTCAAGAGTAATCTGCAAAGAATATGTCAATAATGAAGGTATTATAAATGTTATAACATTAGATCCACAGATCGAACAGATTATATCACAATCTATACAGAGAACAGAAATGGGTTCATTCTTAGCACTCGATCCAAACATGGGGCAAAATGTATTGGCTTCAGTAGGACGAGAAGTTGCAAAACTGCAAGAAAAAGGACTTCAACCTATAGTTTTATGTGCTCCACAGATAAGACCTGCTCTTAAAAAATTAACTGATAGATCATTCCCTACTCTCGTTGTATTATCTTGGAATGAAATAGCTCCAAAAGTTAATGTAAACTCAGTAGGTCAAGTATCTTTGAGTTAATAATAAAGTACAAGTAGTCTAAAAGACTTTTAAATCATGCCTTATAAAATGGCAAAAAAATCGGAGGTATTTAGCCAAATGGAAACAAATCTTGGACTTACACCAGAAGAAATGGTAAGCATGTTCAACAGAATGTACTTAGATGTATGGGAAAAAACAAAAGATAAAATAACTTGGGACAATCCTATGACTCCACAAACAGTAATGAACTTGCTTGAAATAGTTGTAACAGCCGCAAGAGATGGTGCTATTTTGACAATGCATGAAAACAATCAAAAAGTATATATGGATTTAGTTCAAAAAGGTATTATAGCACAGTAAATTTTTCAAATATAATTAAAAAAAATTGACAATTTTTTTTAAATAACTATTGACACTTTGAGTTTATTGTGTGATAATATAAACAAGTTCAACTTAAAATTTTGAAGGGAGATTACTAATATGACAGCAGGTATGAATTCAAGTTTTGGTGATAGCACATATGGATTTATGATGTTACAGTTCCAAAACAATCAGCAAATTAGACAGGAAGAGACATTGCTCTCTATGCAAGCTGAATCTGAAAAAGCTGAGTGGAACAAATGGAAAATGATCCAAGACACACAGAACAAGATATATGAAATCCAGCAGACAGTAGCAGTCGATCAAGCAAAGACACAAGATAAGATGTTCAACAAATGGGATGAATATATCAAACAGTAATTAGTAGAAATTAATAATTTTAGAGAGGTTTCAAATTTTGAAGCCTCTTTTTTTTATTTTTTATTACTTTGATTTGATTGATCATAATTAAATCATCTTTCCTTATATAATAGAGGTTGTAA
>CADAWZ010000032.1 GCA_902791745.1 uncultured bacterium | reverse complement strand
CTGTAAGTCTATCATTTAAACCATGAAGACCTTCTATAACTATTGGTTGATTTGGTTGTAATTTCAATTTTTTGCCACTTGGAAATCTTTTACCTTGTGCGAAATCAAATCTTGGCAATTCAATTTCTTCCCCAGCTAAGAGCTTCTCGAGATGCTCATTAAACAAATTCAAATCAAGTGCTTCAAGGACTTCAAAATCATACTCGCCATTTTCATCTCTTGGTGTATGTTCTCTGTCAACAAAATAATCATCAACAGAAATTGCAACAGGTTTCATTCCGTTTATTCTGAGCTGAATTCCCAATCTACCAGCAAATGTAGTCTTTCCTGACGAAGATGGTCCAGCAATCAAAATAACTTTAATATTGTCTTTTTGCTTATATATCATATCAGCAATTTCTGCAAGTTTCTTTTCCTGTATCGCTTCTGAAACTCTCACAATATCTTGAGTTTCTTTTGCAACAACATTTTTAAATTCACTATATTTTTTAAATATCTGTCTTTCCATTGTGAATTCAGAAAGAACAAGTGGATTTTTTGGTCTTGGGAAACGAAGTATAAAACCTGGTGGATAATACAAAAGATCAAAAACTTTCAAATAACCAGTATTTGGAACACTTCTTGTCAACATATAGTCAACATAACCACCACAATCATATAATTCAACAGTTTCATCTGTATTATCAAAACATTCAAATAATCTCAATGTATCTGAATGATTTCCCTGCTTTTTAAATATCTCAATAGCATCAGAAACTTTTACTTCAGATGATTTAAAAGGTATGTTCTGTTCTGAAATAGCGATCATCTCATTTTTTAAATCATTCATATGTGAACTTCTAAAAGTTTCTCCTATATTTGGAGTACACCAAACGCCACCAGTTACAGAGTGATCAACAGTTATTGAACCATTGGGAAATAATTTATAGAAAGCCTTTAACATCATAAAGACCATACTATAACGATAAATTCTCCTTCCCTCTTCACATCTGCCATCTATGAAAGAAACATTACTGCCATCATGAGCCTGTTCAGCTAATGTTTTTAACTCATTATTTTCCCTTGCAGCAAGTGGTGGATATTTAAAATCCATACCAGAAGATTTTTCGATTTCCCCAAAAGTTATACCCTGTGGAACAGAAAGTTTCCAACCATTAGAAAGACCTATAGTAATTGACTCCATATCAATAAACCTCTATATTAATTTTACGCCATTTTTTGTATTTCGTCCCAAACATGAAGACTTGATCTCATTTTATCTATATACTCATCATCAAGAGTATCAAGAAGATCATATCCTCCAATTCCTTCTTCGATTTCAGGAGCATTTTCTGGAAGGTTATTTGCTATATATGTAGCACTCATACGCTCATATGTATCTATTTTAGCACATATCTTTCTTATTGCTGTATTTCTAAATCTATCCTTCAAAACTTCTTTATCAGCTCCATCATAATTTTTAAATTCTTCTTCAGCAAGTCTATGTGTATCAACTGAAACAGCTTGTCTTGAGAACATTCTATCATAATCATCTGTCACAAGTTTTTGATTTGCGAGGCTCTGCTCATTATTTTCATTAAAATAAACAACATCGCTATCTTCCCAATTATCCCTAAGACCTTTTGAAGAAAAATTAGTACTTCCTGTAAGTAACATTTTATCAGTAACCATCATCTTGGAGTGATTCTTTCTATCATGTTGATTTGTAGATCTCTCCAAAAGATTCCATTTTACTTTTATACCAGCATCTTCAAGAGTTTTATATCCCTCTTCATTTGGAGTACCACCATAGGCATAAATTCCAGGGTCCATTATAACTTCAATATCAATATGTTTCCCCTGTCTCTCCATTTCATTTTTCTTCTCAACAAGGACATCTGCAATATCTTTTGTCATAACGAAACAAGAAACTTTTATAAATTTTTCAGCAGAATTAATTGCATTTAAAAGGACTCCCTGTCTCTCATCTCCCGTACCAGCTACAGCTATTACTTCAGAAGATTTTTTACTTGCAAGTCCCTCTGGAGGAACTGAATTTTGTAAATTCTCTATATTTTTTGCTGAATTATTTGTATCAAATACTCCTTTTATGACTTTCATCATCAATCTTTTTCCGTCATCATTAAGGCGTATTTTGGCTTTATTTTTACTTTTAAGGAATTCTGCAGCTCTTTTATTTCCTATTTCTACATTCTGACTCTTTCTATTTGGAAATACAGCAAGTTCTCCGACATTTACTCCTGCTTTATCAGCGGCAGCTATTAACTTGTCTATCTTCTGATCATGTGTTTCTGTTCCATCAAGTCCAGCCTGTTCAGCAAACCCAGCAGTAAGAATAGATTCAAGTCCAGCTCTCGAAATCATCACTGTTTTATGCTTATTTAAAAGAGGTTCTAATCGAGAACCATATACATCTTGTATGCCTTTACCAGCAGAATATGAAGCATCTTCTGCAAACATTGAACCAATTTTATTTGCAGCCGAACCTCTTATTTTCATCGCAAAATCTATATTTTCATTCGACCCTGTATTTGCATTCATGCCACCAAATACAACATCTTCCCCAACTCTAAAAATTTTGCGATGCATTATTTCACCACTACCACCAAGTTTTTCCTGAATAGGATAAAATGTAGCAGACATATTTTCTTCTGGTAAACCTCTTTTTAATTCTTCCATAGAACCCAATTTTAAAGCAACAGCACTTGCATCAAATATTCCAGAAGAAACATATTGTAATTGACCAGGGTCCATAATAACTTTTACATTTGCCCCTGCTTCCGCAGCTTTCCTGAGTTTTGAAATCATTTCAGGACTTGTAAGTTCATAATATTCAGCATCAACCTCAACAGGCTTTCCATCTTTACCTATAGGATTTTTGGCGGCTTCATCAAGCAGAGACATTTTTGTTCTCCAAATGTCTCCTCTCATGAGTGGAACAACATTATTTCCTTCAAGTTTCATTTTTGAATTTTCAGAAGAAAGATCGTCCGACACTTCAAGAATTCGCAACATCTCAGCTGGTGAAATACCAGAAGTCGTAAAATATTTCTCATATACTGGAGAAATATCACCCTTATATTCAGATGTAACTTTTTCCCAAGCAATTTTTCTCGATTCAGCTCTTATATCGTTAGCTGATTCTTTAACACTACTTTCAGCCAAATTAAGCCATTGAAGTTTTGGTTCATTAGGGTTTGAATTGTTTTCCGAAACTATAGCTTCTTTAATTTCTTTCAAATGCTTTTTTGCATCCGCAACCTCACTGGCAGTAAGTGGTTTTCCTGAAAGCGAAGCCATACTTTCAATGCTTTGTTTATCTGCAGGAAATAAAAAAGTTGAATCTTGCTTTACAGTCTTAAGTATAGAACGAAGATCAGGAACATCTCCCAAAAACGATATATCCGCTCCGCCATCAAAACCATCGGCAAGATAAGCAGCTTCTTCTCCAGTATCAATACTTTGCATATCAACATGAAGAGCTTTTGTGTTAGAGTTTATATTATTTACACTACCAGAAAGTCTAAATGAATTTTGAGCTCTAATTGAAGAACTTATATCCACAAACACCTCCATTTAATTCTTACTGTAAGATACTTTTTAAGAAACCTGCCCACTCAGGCATTTTTTCAATGACATTCTGCTTTACATTAGCAGGAACAAGTTCTGTTTTCCAAATAATCAAAGCAACTATACAAAAAACTATAAAAAGTACAATTTTTATAAGTAAACTTTGTAAATTATTTGCAGCTTCTTTTCTTTTATAAACTTCATCCATCTCTTGAAGGTCTTCTGCTCTTGCTTCAAATTTCTTTGAATTTTCGGCACATTTAGCACTACAATATACTTCACCATCAAATGTCTGAGCACATTCATCACAGAGAGCTTTTCCACAAGTATAACAACGAGTTACACTTACTCTGTCTTGGTGAAAAAAACAAAAAGAAGGCTTTTTTTGGTTAGTTGCAGCCATTATATTCCTCCCCAAAAAAAAATATTACATCTTGTTTAAATTTTTATTTTAATATATCCTTTAAAGTTACAAAAACTTAACTATTTTATATTTACTTAAAATATAACATAAGATTTTATTTATATCAATTTTTTTTAACAAATTGACTATAATTTAACACATTTTTAATATTTTCTATCTCATTATAAATCAAAATTTAAAAGAATAAAAGAATACAATGCAGCTTTTTCTTTTATTCTACCATATCTGCCAGAATATCCGCCATGTCCACAAGATTTATCTGTAATCAAAATAGATTTTTCTGTATTTAGACCTATTTTTCTGAATTTAGCCATAAATTTAAGAGGTTCCCAATACATAACACGAGTGTCATTCAATGCTGTGTACATAAAAACAGGAGGATATTCCCTTTTTGCTATATTATCATAAGGTGAATAAGACCTTATATAGTCAAAATATTTTTTACTATTTGGATTTCCCCATTCGTTATATTCGCCTATAGTCAATGGAAGTGTTTCATCAAGCATTGTGTTCAATGTGTCAACAAAAGGAACTTCTGCAGAGACCAAATCAAATATTTCAGGCTTCATCGTCAAAACAGCTCCCATAAGCAAACCACCAGCACTTCTGCCATAAGCAACTATTCTATCTGCAAATTTAGATTCTTTCAAAAATTCAGCACATGATATATAGTCAAGAAATGAATTCTTTTTATTGAGGAGTTTGCCATTATCATACCAAGTTCTCCCCAACTCTTCTCCGCCTCTTATATGAGCAACAGCACACAGAAATCCTCTGTCAGCCAATGATATCCAATCTGTAAAGAAAGATGGATCATACGAATAACCATAAGCACCATATCCCATCAAAAAACAAGGTGATTCTCCCTTTTTAAATACATCTTTTTTATAAAAAATTGTTATAGGCACTTGAATTCCATCATGTGAAATTGCGAAAATTCTGTCCATTGAATAATTTTCTTTGTTGTAATTTCCTATTTTTCTCTCCCAAATGTTATTCAATTTTTTTGAAGAAAAATTGTATTCAAAAATAGACATAGAAGTTACAAAAGATTCAAAAGAAAATCTCAAGTAATCAGAAGACGACTCTCTATTACCAGCAAATTCAACAGTTCCAAATTTTTCAGGCAGCTCTACATATTTTTCATTTTTGCCATCTATTGACAATAATTTAACTTCAAAACGACCTTCTTTTCTCACTTTGAGAGCAACAAAAGAATCAAAAGCCTCAAAATCATCTATAAAAACAGAATCATTAGTTGGAATAAATTCTATCCAAGATGAAAAATCAACATCAGAAGCAGATAATATCTTAAAATTTTGTGCATTTTCATTTGTTTTTAAAAAGAACCTATCCTTGACATGATATGGAATATATTCAACACCCTTTTTATTTGGAGAAAGTGCAACTATATCTGCAAGTGGATCATTCAAGGGCAATATATAAATATAAGAAGAATCTATTGCTCCCATATTTATAAACAAATATTTTTTACTATTTGAAACAGAAATATAAAGTCCATATTCTTCATTATCTTGTTCACAAATTTTAACATCTCTATTTATTGAATTACCTATAATATGATAAAACAAAACACAAGGTCTATGGGCTTCATCTGACAAGGTATAGAAAAAAGATTTACTATCCCCTGCCCATTCAAAATCTCCAAAAATATTTGGAATAGGTGACTCAAGATCTTTTTTAGTTGCTATATCAACAACATGTAATTCGTATAACTCATCCCCCTTAAAATCGACAGCATATAACATCTTGTTTTCATCAGGAGAAATTCTCATTAGGCTGATAGAACAAAAATCCTTGTCTTTTGCAAGTTCATTTTGATCAAGCAAAATTTCTTCTTTGCCAGAAGTAACAGATTTTCTCATAAAAACAGGATATGCAGAACCATCTGAATATTTGGAATAATATAAATAATTGCCATCTTTTATAGTTGCAGTTATTTCATTTGGATCATGTCGGTCTTTCATCTCGGCAAATAATTTATCTCTTAAATCACCTGTTTCTGATAAAATCCCCTCTGCATAATCGTTTTCTTCATCAATATATTTCATTACATTTGGGTCATCTTTATCTTGAAGCCATCTATAAGGATCAGATAATTTTATACCATGTATCTCTGTAAAAAATTCTTTTTCTTTTGCAAATGGTAATCTCATATTTTTCCCCTCTTTACAATGCCTCGATTTTACTTGCAATCTTATCGGCAATTTCCTTTGTTTCTGCCATATCTCTATCTTCTACCATAACTCTTACAAGCTGTTCAGTTCCTGAAGGACGAATCAATATCCTACCTCTTCCTTCAAGTTGTTTTGAATAATAATCTATCAAATCAATAACTTCTTTTGATTTTTTCCATGCTTCTTTATCTTCAACTTTTACATTTATCAAAATTTGTGGAATTGATTTAAAAATTTTTGCCATCTCTGATAATGGACGAGATGCTCTCTTTATTATTGAAGCAACAACAGCAGATGTCAACATACCATCTCCAGTTGTATTGTATTTACTCAAAATAATATGCCCTGATTGTTCTCCACCAATAGAGGCATTTCTCTTTCTCATCTCTAAAGAAACATATCTATCACCAACAGGAGTTCTTAAAAATTCAACACCTTTTTCCTTCATTGCAAGCTCAAATCCCATATTGCTCATAACTGTTGAAACAAGTATATTATTGTTCAACTCATTTCTTGCTTTTAGATCAAGTGCAATCATACCCATTATCTGATCTCCATCAACAGGTGTTCCGTTCTCATCGACAAATAAAACTCTATCGGCATCACCATCATATGCAACACCAAAATTACATTTTTCTTTAACTGTCAATTCGGAAACTTTAGATAAGTTGGTAGAGCCACATGAGACATTTATTTTAGAACCATCACACTCATTATTTATCACAGCAACTTCCGCACCAGCTTTTTCAAACAATTTTCCTGCAAGTGCATAAGAAGCTCCATTAGCACAGTCAATGGCAACTTTTAAACCTATCAAATCTAAATTTACAGAATCAAGAATATGCTTTATATAAATATCCCCTGCTTCAAAATCATATTTTACAGTACCTATTCCAGTACCTATAGGAAGATCATCAAATTTTTGTTCGATTAACTCTTCAATTTTTGCTTCGAGTTCATCCGAGAGTTTAAAACCTTCTGATGAAAAAATTTTTATACCATTGTCATTTATTCCATTGTGAGAAGCAGAAATAACAACACCTATATCACATTTTAAAATTCTTGTCATAAGTGAAACAGCAGGTGTTGGCAAAACTCCTCCAACAATGACATCCATTCCCATAGAAGTTGCTCCAGATACAAATGCTTGCTCAAGCATTGAACCAGAAATTCTTGTATCACGACCAATAAAAACTTTACTTCCTTTTCCAAAAACAACTGCACAAGCTCTTCCTACAGACAAAGCTAATTCAGAAGTCAATTTTTTATTGGCAACTCCCCTAATGCCATCTGTTCCAAAAAATTTTCCCATTTTTATTTATTTCCTTTCTTATTGACAATGATATTTACTTTGACAATATTTGAATCTATAGCTGAAACACCTTCAGGCAAATTTAACTTAATTTCTTGTTCTAAATTTTTTCTAACAGAAGTTAAATCTATTGCTCTCGTTTTTATAACATTTGATTTAAAATTAACTCCATCTGGTATCTTTAAAGAAATAACATCTGGTGTAACATCAATAAGCTTAATATCAATATCATCAGATACATCTCCTATAAAATCTGGAATGACACTAACAGTTTGAATTCTAAATCCTCTATCAACATTACATACAACAGAAACATTTGTAGGCATCAAATTTATATCATTTACAGTATTTCCCATATAATCACATGCTTGTAAAGGAATAAAAAATTTCGTAGTTGTATTAATTCCAGATATATCGACATCAGCCAAAATCTTCTTTACTTTTTTAATGGAAGATACAGAACCTGAGATTGTAATTTCATCTGGATAAACTTTTGAAGAACTCAATTTATATCCAGTTGATGGAACTCCTGTTGTCCTTAAAGAAATAGGCACCTGAATAGAACTATATTCTTCCAGCTCAAAATTTATCTTTGAAGGTTGTACATTTGTAATTGTAATTTCTGGAGGACATTTCAATGTAACATCAACAGTGTTATCTCCTTTTTTGCAATTTGACATATCGACAGTAGCACTAAAATCTGATGAAGAAATAGAAGCAATCTTTGCTGGGTCTCCCTTTAATTCTATCAAAACTTGCTCATCTGTATGAACAGGAACTAATCCTTCAGGGGCATTTACATATTTAACTGGTACATATAAACTTGTCTGATAATAATTATATAGAGATGCAGGAGAAGTATATTTAAGAGAAGCCCACAAAGCTATACTTATCACAATACTAAGTATTTTCAACCCCAGATTTTGTTTTAAGAGCTTCTGAATGTCCATATAATTCCTCCATTAAATCAGTATCAAGTATCAATGAATATTTTGGATTTTGCCACAAATTCTGAAGAAGTCTTCTAATAGTTTCTGAACCAGCAACAGCTATTCTGCCATTATATACGATAGAAGATTCCCCTCTCTCTTCAGAAACAACTATAATAACTGCATCCGTTTGTTCAGAAAGTCCTATAGCAGCTCTATGTCTTGTACCATATCCCTTTTTACCAGTTCCACTTTTATTTACATTCTCAGAAAGAGGAAGATAACAACTCGCAGCTGTTATTCTAAAATTTCTGATAATAACTGCTCCATCATGCAGTGGAGCCTTTGTATTAAAAATACTATAAATCAATTTTGCTGAAATATCAGCATTTAAAATAGTACCTGTTTCACAATAATCATCAAGACCTGTCTGTCTCTCAATTACTATCAAGGCCCCTGTTTTAGTATCACATAACTGTTCTATTGCCCACATCAAACCATCTACGGCTTGTATATGACTTGTCATTTCAGTAACTCTTTTTAATGCATTTGTTATACCACTTCCAGAACCTATACTAACAAGCATTCTCCTAAGTTCAGGTTGAAAAACAATAGGCAAAGCAACAATAATACCATATAATGCCGTTTGAACAAGCCAACGTACAGTTCTAAGGTTAAAAAAACGGCATATAATAAGTACAGATACTAAAAATAAAAGTCCCTTTGCAATCTCCATGCCTCTTGTTCCCTTTATCAAAACAAGAGCATGATAAATAATTACAGCAACGGCTATAATATCTATAATATCAATTATATTTATGGAAAGTAAAAAATTTAAAACATCTGAACTAAACATTTTTATAATATTATTTCATTATATTTCAAATAATTATTGCAAAAAATTTAAAAAAAGGAAACCGAAGCAGATTTTTTATTTCCGCAAACAGCTCCCTTTCAATATTAAACATTTTTGAGTATACAAAGTTTCTATAAAAACCTGTGACAAACACTCATTTTATTATATTATAAAAACAGATTCCCTTTCTTCTCTTTTATCAGGAGATTCAAGAAATTGTTTTCTTCTCTCTCTTATATATTTAGGAAGAGCAAAAATACTATGGTGCATTTCTCCATCATAAAATTTTAAAGAATCACCAATTCTTTCAGCTATTCTTGAATCAATTTCTTCTTTTGAAATCTTCAATGGATCTGTAGTATAAGAAGCTATTGTATAAGACCAAGGCATATCATATCCTGGAATATAAACAAGTTCTGTTCTTAAAATAGGAAACACTTTTGACATTGTTTCAAATAATATATTGTGAAGATGCATATCTGCAAAAGTTATCCTTGAAGATTGAGTTACAAACAAACCACCTTCATTTAATCTGTCTGTTATAAGTTTAAAAAATGAAACAGAATAAATACCGTGTGAAGGTGCTTGTGGCCATGGATCGGTCAAATCTCCAATAATAACATCAAATTTTTCATCTGACTTTTCAAGCCAAGCCAATGCATCTGTTATAACTAATTCAGCTCTTGGGTCTTCAAAAGCACCACAAGAATATTCAGGAAGAAATTCTTTACAAATTTCTACAAGTCTCTTGTCAATATCAACCATTACTACTTTTTTAACTGTTTTTGAACGAAGTACCTCTCTCAATGTAGCACCTTCGCCACCACCTAAAATCAAAACCTTTTCAGGGTGAGGATGAGACATCATAGCAGGCTGAACTAAAGATTCATGATATATAAATTCATCTTTCTGAGATGATTGCATATCGCCATCAAGAACAAGAATTTTTCCATAAGTTACACTATCAACTATTCCAACTTCTTGAAATTCTGTATTTTCATGGTGAACTGTCCTTGTAATTGCATGCATGTGAGCTTCATAATTACCTATTCTATCTATAAACCACCACCAATTACGCACTTTGGACAATTTGATCACCCCCAGAAACATTGCTTCTTGATATTATGTGAGTGAAAGAGTTACTGCTATTTGGTAATCCCCTTTTTATCTCTGTTATAGATACATCTTTAGCACCTAAATATTTAGCTAAATATTCGCATGCTTTGTTAGGTTGTGTCTTTTCACCACATGTATATACATCAACAGCTGCATAGCCCAATTCAGGCCAAGTGTGTATAGAAAGATGTGATTCTGCAATTACTACAACTCCACTAACTCCCTGTGGCATAAATCTGTGAAATGCGGTTTCTTTAATAATAGCCTTGGCTTCCAAGGCAGCCTTTACCATGATGTCCTTTATCTTTGAAAGATCACTAAGAATATCCTCACTGCAATGAGACATTTCCGCAATAATATGACAACCCATAGCTTTCATGGCACGCCACCCCTTCCTTATAAAATTTTAAATATTTTTGTGTGGAGATCCCACCTCCGATTTTTTTAGGTTGACAAATTCTCTTATTTTTTTTAGAGATTTCAGAAACATTTCTGCAGGTCATTGTCTGAACCATAATTATTTCCTTCTATATATAACAATTATTTATTTTAACATAATAAAAAAAAATATGCAATATTAAATTTATATTTTTTTAATTTTTTTTCAAAATTTCTTCTTTTACAGTATCCAACAGTTCTTTTAACATTGAAGCATCCCCAGAAGTTTTATAAAATAAATCAAATGCATCTTCATATCTTTCTTCAAAAATAGCAATTTCTCCAAGTGCAAACAAAACTTCTGGAAAATTAGAAAATTTTTCAATAGCTTTTTTAAAATAGTATTGTGACTTCTTAAAATATCCTAATTCTTTAAGAGATACTCCCATATAATACATTGTTTCTGGAGCATCTCCCTCTTTTTCAATAGCTTGTTCAAATTGTTTAACAGCTTCTGAATATTTCTTCAAAAAAAACAAATTTTCACCATAAGAATAATTCATTCGTATTAAATTATCATATCGAGATATAGCTTTTTCAAAATATGGCTCTGCTTTCTCAAATTTTTCTCTTGATGAAAAAAATTTTGCTATATTAAAATATATGAAAGCCATCAATTCATCTGTCAACGAATATTTTTTCTCTTCTTTGTCTTCTGTAGCTTCTTCTTTGTCTTCTGTAGCTTCTTCTTTCTCTTCTGTAGCTTCTTCTTTGTCTTCTGTAGCTTCTTCTTTGTCTTCTGTAGCTTCTTCTTTGTCGTCTGTAGCTTCTTCTTTGTCGTCTGTAGCTTCTTCTTTGTCGTCTGTAGCTTCTTCTTTCTCTTCTGTAGCTTCTTCTTTCTCTATTATATAATCATCATCAGGAGCCTGTAGGACTTCTTGTCCCTGCTCTTTTTTCAATCTATACATTCTTTCAACAAGTGCCATTGTCAAAAAAGCTGTAAAATCAGATGAAGCATGCAAGAATTTTAGATCAAACATTTTTATAATATCATCATTTCCCAACATAAAATCACATAACATATCTAAATCATATACAAGATAATTATTAGGAGATAATTCATAGCAATGAGAAAAATACTTTTTGGCATTCTCAGTCTCTCTCAAATGTAAATAAGTTAAGCCCATATATAAATTTCCAACATGTGAATCGGGCTCTTTTTCAAGAAATTGAATTAAAACATCTTTACTTTCTAAAAATTTCTTTTTAGAATGATACTCTCTAACAATATCGTATATTTTTTTAGGTTTATCTATTACATCAGATACATCTATTTTTTCATTTAGAGTTTGTTCTTCATCCATTTTTTTATTAAAAAACCTCAATTATTTTATTCTACTTATATTTTTTTTATCTTAATATATTTCCTTTTTAAAAGGTTGATTTTCAATTTTGTTTTATGATATAATAAAAAAATACATTTGTAAAGGAATAAATTAATGGAAACTATATTAAACTTTTTAAATACCGTTGACGATGTTCTTTATTATCCAATTTTAATTTTAATTTTATTAGGTGCAGGAATATATTTTTCAATAAGAACAAAATTTGTACAAATAAGGCTTTGTATAGATTCTATTCGTGTTGCAACAGAACGACCTAAAGATAAAGAAACTATATCTTCATTTCAAGCATTGATGGTATCAACTGCTTCGAGAGTTGGAACAGGAAATATTATAGGTGTTTCTACAGCAATATGTTTAGGTGGTCCAGGTGCTGTTTTCTGGATGTGGCTTTTGGCAATTTTAGGCGGTGCAACTTCTTTTGTTGAAAGTACATTAGCTCAAATTTACAAGCGTCATCATAAAGAGACAGGTGTAAGTTTTGGAGGACCTGCTTACTACATTGAACAAGCATTAAAAAATAGATGGGTGGCAGTTTTATTTTCAATATTTTTGATTGCAACTTATGCCTTTGGATTTAATTTGCTGTGTTCGTATAATCTACAGTCAACTTTTGCCACATACTCTTTTTATGATGTTAAGATTACTCCGATAATTATAGGATTAATACTGGCAATTTTAACAGGTATATGTTTATTTGGTGGTGGAAAAACAATAATAAAAGTAGCAAGTTATTTAGTTCCAATAATGGGAGTTCTCTATATTGTTGTTACTTTTATTCTTATGATTATACATATGCAAACTTTACCAGAAGTATTTAAACTCATTTTTTCTGATGCTTTTAACTTTAAAGCTATTGGAAGTGGAATTGCTGGTTCTTGTCTTGTTTATGGAATTAAGCGTGGTCTTTATTCAAATGAAGCTGGAGTTGGTTCTGCTCCAAATGCTGCAGCTGCTGCAAACACATCACATCCTGTAAAACAGGGACTTGTTCAAATGCTTTCTGTCTATATTGATACAATAATAATATGTACTGCAACTGCTTTTATGTGTTTAATGTCAAGAGTTCCAATAACACATGAAGTTGCTGGAGCTACATATGTTCAAAATGCAATGTCAACGAATTTGGGTTCATTTGGACCTATTTTTATAACAATTGCAATGGTTTTGTTTGCTTTTACAACTCTTTTGGGTAATCTTTTTTATGTTGATAATGCACTTGTTTTTATCAATAATAAAAAAATACCAAGCAAAAAATTTATGATATTTTTCAATATTATATGTTCGATAGTTGTTTTTGTTGGAGCTATTATTCCAATGTCTATGGCTTGGGCATTGGCAGATATAACAATGGGAGGAATGGCTCTTATAAATATTCCTTGCATAGTTATTCTTGGAGGAGTTGTTTATAAGGCACTTGCCGATTATGAGAATCAAAGAAAAGATGGAAAAGATCCTGTTTTTCTTTCAAAAAATATTGGCTTAGATCCAGATAATTTGGAATATTGGAAATAATTTTTTTATAGAATTTTTTTACATATTTATTAGAATTTTTGAAAATTGATGTAAAATTAATGTCAAAATTAGGATAAGAAAATGGCAAGATTGATTTTAATATATTTAATTTTATTTCTTTTAGGGGCTGGAATATCATATTTAGGTAATATGCTTGGAAGATATATTGGCAGACAAAAAATGTCAATACTGAATCTACGTCCAAGGCATACATCTATTTTAATTACCTGCTTTACAGGCTCTCTAATTGCCATATTGACATTAACTTTTGCATATTTTTCTTCGTGGGAAGTAAAAACTCTTTTTACAACAGGATTAAACGAATTTGGAAATAGAGTTTCTGAAGTAACAGCAAAAACAATAGAGCAAGCACAAACAGGAGGCGTGATCTATAAACCTAATGAACCAATACTTACAGCTGTCATAGATGGAACAAAAGAAAAAGAACAAATTCAAGAACAAATCGAAGAATTGATGTCATATGTAAATCAAGAAGCTATTCAAAAAAATAAAACAATAGCCGAAACAATGAAAACAGAATTTACACCACCAGAAGATGGAAAAATTGCTGGATACTACACAAATGAAATGAATGGATTAGTAGAAACACTATACCGATTAAAAGGCAAAATGATAGTAGAACCAATATCAGACAATTATGTCTTACTTGGTGATAAATTTTCTGTAAGATTCAAAATTCAAAAATATATTCCAAGTGTTTTTCACGCTGATGATACAATAATGTATGGATATATAGATGGAAGCAAAACAAATGAAGAAGTAATGGCAAATCTATCAAAATTAATTATAAGAGCAAAAATCATGGCAATAAACAAGGGTATGATAGAAAATCCAATCACCCAAACATTAATAGAAATAGGAAGAAATGAATTAATAAATACATCTAAGGAAATAACAACAAAGGGAAAAAACTGTAAAGTTACAATAAAAGCATTGAAAGAAACTGATAATAGAGGTCCATTGGAAATATACATGGAAGTAGAGTGAAAATGAAAGGCACTGTGATTTTATATTATAACGAAGAAAACATAAAAGAGACTCCTTATATATCACCAAATTTTTATTTTAAAGAAATAATTCCGTCATTTAATATACACAATGATCATTTTTATATACAAATAAAATTCATTGACATCAACAACAAAGAATCAAAATGGTTCGACTTTGGTTATTGGTATTTCAACGAAAGAAAAGAGAGAATATTAAAAGACGAAAAAATTTCAATAGACATAGATTTAATAACATCTAAAAAAAAATTAAAAGCCTGTAAATTAAAATTTATTTCAAACGAAAAACTAAAAGTAAATTCAATAGCTTTATCGTTTAGTGATGAAATATTTGAAATAGATAAAATAAAAGATGATGGATATATCCCTAAACCTATATTTTTAAATATTCCATTTAGAAGTCAAATGAAAGAGAATCCAGAAATAGCACAAAATATATGTTCTTCTACTTCTGTATGTGCCGTTGCTGAATACTATGGAATAAATATAAAAACAGAAGAATTTGCAAATATCACTTATGATTCCTATTATAAAATGTTCGGTCTTTGGTGGAGGTCTATTCAAACTGCTCACAAATTTGGACTAAATGGTTTCGTAAGATATTTTGAATCCTTTAGAGATGTTGAAGAATATCTAAAATCAAACATTCCTGTAATTTCTTGTATAAGTTATAAAAAGGGAGAATTAACAGGATCAAAAACAGAAAGTTCTTTAGGACATGTAACCGTTATATGTGGATTTGACGACAATGGAGATGTTATATGTTGCGATCCTGCTGAAAAAGACGAAAAAATAGGGGTAACAATATATAAAAGAAATGAATATGCTAAGGCATGGTTTTCATCCGCAGGCGGAGTTGGTTATATATTGACAAAATAGTTTTATGCTTATTTTATACCGAATGTCACTTTGTTATAAAAAGCTCACTCCAAACATTGGGGCTATGAAAAACATAAATAGAATAAATGTCATTCGATTTTTCAAAACAAAATAACATTTATCATATTTTGTACAAATTGCTAATATTTCTTTCTACTTATGACCTAATTGCAAAGTTTACTTTTTCTGTGTAATACATTCACTCCAACTCCGCTTCGCTCTAATTCCGTTCATTGTATTACATAGAAAACTATTTAGAAAAATACAGAAATTTCTGCACAGACTCCTTAAATAATTCATTTCTTTTATATAGGGGAACGACGACTAAGGGAACTAAGACAAAAGAGACAATGAAAGGGAAAAAAAAATGATTTTTATCGGTGAAAAAATAAATGGAATGTTTTCCACAATAAGAAAAGCAATAGAAGAAAGAAATTCTGAAATTATAATAAAAGAGGCAGAAAAACAACTTGAAGCTGGAGCTGATTATCTCGATGTCAATGTTGGTACATCCAAAGACAAAATAGAAGCCATGAAATGGCTTGTAAATACAATTCAACAGATACCAAATGTAAAACTTTGCATAGATTCTCCTAATGCAGAAGTTCTTGAAGAAGGAATTAAACTTTGCAAAAATAGACCTTTTTTAAATTCTGTAAGTGCTGAACAATCTAAAATTGAAAAAATAATGCCTATTGCTCACAAATATAATACAAAATTGATAGCTCTTGCAATCAGTGAAAATGGAGTTCCTGCTGACAGTGATGAAATAATTGCAAATTCAGCTATCATAATGGAAGCCACTGCAGAATATGGAATAAAAAATGAAGATTTATACATCGATCCTGTAGTTCTTCCTGTAAATGTTTCTCAAGACAATCCAAGAAAAGTTTTAACTGCAATATCTGCAATAAAAGAACTCGATATCCCCGCTCCAAGAACAATAGTAGGTTTATCAAATATTTCACAAAAATGTTCTGATAGAAAAATTATAAACAGAACTTTTCTTGCAATGGCAAAATATGCTGGATTAGATGCTGCTATTGTAGATGCTTGTGATGAAGAATTAATGAAAACCAATTTGACATCAGAAATTTTATTAAATCAAACTATATACTGTGATTCTTTTTTAAAAAAATAATAACAAGAGGAAAAAAATTTGAAAGATATACAATCACAAAAAGACACTCGACATGTAGAAATTCAAAAAGTTGGAGTTAGAAATGTTCATATTCCAATGATAATACCAGAAAAATCAGGCTCTATTCAAAATGTTTCCGCAGAAGTTGAATTAAATGCTTCTCTTTCATCTGATATGAGAGGAACACATATGAGCAGATTTATGGAAATATTGAACAAATATTCTAAAATCACATTGAGTTATGAATCTTTAAAAAACATTCTATCAGAAACAAAAGAAGCATTAAAGAGCTCAAGTGTTTCAATGAATATAAAATTCAGATATTATATAGAAAAACAGGCTCCAATAAGTCTAAAAAAAGGACTTATTGATTACATATGTGGATTCAAAGCATCACTTGACGAAAATTTTAAAACAATTTTACATCTTGAAATCCCAATAATAACACTTTGTCCATGCAGTAAAGAAATTTCAGAATATGGAGCTCATAATCAAAGAGCTTATGTAAAAATAAATATAGAATATGACAGAGATGATGTTCTTTGGTTTGAAGACTTAACACACGATATAGAAAAATTGGCAAGTGGAGAATTATATTCTATTTTAAAAAGACCTGATGAAAAAGCTGTTACAGAAAGAGCTTATGACAATCCAAAATTTGTAGAAGATATTGTTAGAGATACTGCTATTTATTTGAAACAAGCAGAGGGAACTATAAATTTTGATGTAGAGTGCGAGTCTGAAGAATCAATTCACAACCATAATGCTTTTGCTTATGTAAATTTTGGAATTTATTAACTTGGAAATTAGGGTGCGTTGGCAAACGCCAATTTTTGGATATAAGATAGTGAACGATATCCATTTTTCTGCAGTAGTTTCTTGCATATTGCACTTAAATAACGAATGGCTGCTATTATAATTTAACTCGTTGTGATAGTTGATTAATATTTTAAAATAAACCCAAATAGCTTCTATTTAGAGGCGATGTCATTGCGAGGGAGCTGTGCGACCGTGGCAATCTCAACCGCTTAATTTAAATTTAGTAATTTATGAAATAGATCAAGTACAGCATTCTAAACAGA
>CADAWZ010000031.1 GCA_902791745.1 uncultured bacterium | reverse complement strand
TTTATATTTTTCAGGATTTTTAATCATCTCATCATATTCAGCAAGTGCAAGTCTTGTTTCTTCATTTGGAATTTCTTCTTTTGATTGAATAGGAAGTGCGTTATTATCAACAGCATTTTTTAGAAGAATATTTATTGCAGATGTCATATTTAACCCAAAATTTTTAAATAATTTTTGAGCTTTTCTTTTTAGATTGGAATCAATGCGTATACTTATTGTTGTTTGCATATTTTTAATTCCTCTTTATTATTGTTCTTAAAAATATTATACCACAAAATTATAATTTCAGCAAATTTTATTTTTCTTCCAATGGTTCGATAATTTTAAATAACTCCTCAATTTTGGCAACGATTCGCTTTTGTTCAGCAAGTGGAGGAAGAGGAATTAAAAGATTTGATACAATAGATGATTTTAACTCTTTTTGATTCGTTGAACCTTCTCCATGTTTTTCTAAATATTTTTGATTAAATTTTAAAAAATAATAAATATAAAGGATAGATAGTAAATTTATAATTCGAACAATCATAACATGAGAATCAGGAACAATGAGAAATTTTAAATCATCTCGTAATATACAAATACGCCCTAAAGTTCCAGTTCCTGTAGAATTTATAATTATATCTCCTTTATTTAAGTAATCATCTTCATTATATTTTTTAAAAACAGATTCATCTAAAAATTTAGCTAATGAAAAATCTATTTTTCCTGATTTAGTATTACATTTTTGAGCAAAAACTAATGTATTTGTATTTTCAGTAGCATAGATAGGAGATTTTCCACGCCTTATTTCTTTTTTACATACGTTCCCTAATCTTACCCATTCCCAAGAACTCGGAATTTCAAACGGCAATTCATCATTTATACATTTTTCTTCCCCATTTGCAAATTTCTCATAAAAATCAACAATTCCCTCATTTTGCTCCTTTTCATTAGAGGCAAAACACCCATTATTTATATTCTTATAAGAAACATCATGCTGAGTTGTACTTGTTTTTCTATAACATTAATAAAATTATTGTGTCAAATTAAAGTTTGTAGGTTACATATTGATTTGCAAAATCCACAATTCAAAACATTGACTTGCGGAAATTTGAAATAATATTATAAAAATTTGCTTTATTTTTTGTTTTATGGTAAAATAAAAAATTAATGACAAAAATATAAAAAGGTGAAAAGCAATGGGAATTTTGCCAAAAAATCAAATGTCAGAAGAAGATATTAAAACAACTTATATAACTCCTGTTTTGTTTGCTAAGGGTTGGAAAGATAAAATAACTATGGAGACCCAAGTCAAATTAACTGATGGTAAAATTAACATAGTCGGAAATGGTACGGTAAAAGAAAAGCCTAAAAAAGCTGATTATGTGCTTTATATAAATGCAAATAATCCCATTGCAATTATCGAAGCCAAAAATAATAATCATACTGTCTCTCATGGACTTCAACAGGCTAAGGAATATGCAAAAATGCTTGATATTCCTTTTGCTTATAGTTCAAATGGAGATGCTTTTCAAGAATTTGATTTTTTTACAGGATTAGAAAGAGAGATTCCTCTTGATCAATTCCCAACTTATGACGCTCTTTTTGAGAGATTAAAAAAAGAAGCAAATAATGGAGAAGGTCTTTCAAATGATGAATTAACTGTAATAAATCAGCCTTATTATACAAGTCAAACTACACATTCTCCACGATATTATCAGAGAATTGCTGTAAATAGAACTGTTGATTTGATTTCACAGGGAAGAAAAAGATTGTTACTTGTAATGGCAACAGGAACAGGCAAGACATTTACAGCGTTTCAGATAATATATAGGCTTTTGAAATCTGGAGTAAAGAGAAAAATTTTGTATTTGGCAGATAGAAATATTTTAGTAGATCAATCTATTTCACAGGATTTTTCACCTTTAAAAAATACTATTCATAAAATAAACTTTTTGAAAGACGATAAATCAACAATAACATCTTTTGAGGTGTATTTTTCACTATATCAGCAATTAACAGGCGGAGAAGAAACAGAAGACACTGATGAAAAGGGAGAAGATGAGACAATTTCAAAATTAGAATCTCTTTTTAAACCTGATTTTTTTGATTTGGTCGTTGTTGACGAGTGCCATAGAGGTTCAGCTAAAAAAGATAGCAATTGGCGAAAAATTCTTGAATATTTTTCTTCTGCTACACAACTTGGAATGACAGCAACCCCAAAAGAGACAAAGTATGTTTCAAATATCAATTATTTTGGTGAGCCTATTTATACATATAGTTTAAAAAATGGAATAGAAGATGGTTTTCTTGCTCCATTTAGAGTTATAAACATAACAACAAATATTTCAGAAGGTTGGAGACCTGTCAAAGGTCAGACAGATAAATATGGAAATGAAATAGAAGACCGAGTTTATAATAATAAAGATTATGACAAAAATATAATCATTGAAGACCGCATTTTTAAAGTTGCACAAGAGATAACAAATTATTTAAAAGCTACGGATAGAATGGCAAAAACGATTGTTTTTTGTGAAACAGAAGAACATGCCGAACAAATGAGAACAGCACTTTCAAATTTAAATTCAGATATGGTCAGAAAAAATCCTGATTATGTTGTAAGAATAACTGGAAGTGATATTTATGGAAAAAGTAAACTCGATTATTTTATTTCAGTTTCACAGAAATATCCTGTGATAGCAACGACCTCAAAACTTTTATCAACTGGTGTTGATTGTAAAATGACAAAATTAATAGTTCTCGATCAGATGATAGGCTCAATGACAGAATTTAAGCAAATTGTCGGACGTGGTACAAGGTTGAGAGAAAAAGAAGGAAAAACGCATTTTACAATAATGGATTTTCGCAATGTTTCGAGATTGTTTGCAGACCCTGAGTGGGATGGCGATCCGATAGTTGCCCCAGATTTTGATCCAACTGGTGGAAAAAAGAATGATAAACCAGATGGAGATGTTGTACATGATCCTGCTCCACCTTATGAAAATAAAAAGCCTTTTGTTGATAAAGATGGTTGTCAAGTTTATGTAATAAATAAAACAGTTTCTGTTTATGATACAAATAATAAATTATTGAAACAAGAAAATATTATTGACTATACGAGGCGAAATATTCAAGGTGATTATTTATCTTTAGAAAATTTTATAAAAAATTGGAATACTGCAAGCAAAAAACAGATAATAAAAAATCTATTTGATGAACATGGAATTAGTTTGGACAATATAAAAAATGAAGAAAACATGGTTGGAGTTGATGATTTTGATTTTATCTGCCATGTTGCCTTTGATAAAAAGCCACTAACTCGAAGAGAGAGAGCAGAAAATGTCAAAAAGAGAGATTTTTTGAGTAAATACAGTGGCGTTGCAAGAGAAGTTTTGGAAACTCTTCTGAATAAATATGCAGATAGTAATATTTATGAGATTGAAGATTTAAATATTTTGAAACTCGATATATTTAAACATTTTGGAACTCCTGTTAAGATAGCCAAATATTTTGGCGGTAAAGACAATTATTTAAAAGCAGTCAAGGATTTAGCAAAATGTATTTATGAGGTTGCATAAAGCATGAACAATTTGTCAAATTTTGTAAAAAGAGTTAGAGATATTATGCGTAATGACGCTGGTGTAAATGGTGATGCCCAGCGAATAGAACAAATAGCTTGGATTTTGTTTTTAAAAGTTTATGATACAAAGGAAGAAGAATGGGAATTTAATGAAAATAATTTTCAATCAATAATACCTGAAAATTGCCGTTGGAGAAATTGGGCTAAAGACGATCAGACAGGAAAGACAATGACAGGCGATAAATTATTGGATTTTGTTAATAATACTCTTTTTCCAACATTAAAGGAATTAAATGTTACACCAGAAACACCTATAAATAAATCTATTGTAAAGACAACTTTTGAAGATACAAATAATTATATGAAAGACGGAGTTCTTCTTCGCCAGATTGTAAATATAATAGATGAACTTGATTTGACAGACTATGAAGAAATCCATGCATTTGGTGAAATTTATGAATCAATTCTTCGTGAATTGCAAAGTGCAGGATCATCTGGTGAATTTTATACTCCTCGTGCTGTTACAGATTTTATGGCAAAAATGATAAAGCCTAAAAAGGGAGAACAGGTTGCAGATTTTGCATGTGGTACAGGTGGATTTTTGACAAGTTGGTTAAAAAATTTTCCAAAACCTGAAACAGTTGAAGAACAGGAACAGCTTGATAACTCTATTTATGGAATGGAGAAAAAACAATTTCCTTACATGCTCTGTGTAACAAATATGCTTTTGAACAATATAAGCATACCTCGAATTTATCATGATAATTCACTTTTGAGAAATCTTCTTGATTACACAGAAGATGATAAATTTGATGTTATTTTGATGAATCCGCCTTATGGTGGAAGTGAAAAAAATGATGTAAAAAGTCATTTTCCAGCTGATTTGGCAAGCAGTGAAACTGCCGATCTGTTCATGTCTGTCATAATGTATAGACTTAAAAAAAATGGGCGTTGTGCTGTGATTATACCTGATGGTTTCCTTTTTGGAACAGATAATATAAAAGTTGCAATAAAAAAGAAATTGTTTTCAGAATTTAACATTCACACTGTCATAAGAATGCCAAGCAGTGTTTTTTCTCCTTATACTTCTATCACAACAAATATTCTGTTTTTTGACAATACGACACCTACAAAGGAAACTTGGTTTTATCGTCTTGATATGCCAGAAGGTTACAAAAATTTTTCAAAAACAAAACCAATGAGAATTGAGCATTTTCAGCCTGCTATTGATTGGTGGAATAACAGGGTAGAAATGACAGAAGATGGTTTTGATAAATCAAAGAAATATTCTATTGACGAAATTGTTTCTCGCTCATATAATATGGATTTGTGTGGATATCCTCACGAGGAAGAAGAGATCTTGTCGCCACAAGATTTAATCCGCAATTATCACCAAAAAAGAGATAGTAAAAATGCAGAAATAGATCGAATTTTGGATCAAATAACTGCAATGATTGAAAATTAGAATTTTTTTAAAAATATGATTGAAGTAAAAAATGTTTCTTATTTTTATAATCACAAGACAGATGACGAGATAAAAGCCGTTTCTGATGTCTCGTTTAAAATTGAAGAAGGCGAATTTGTCGTTATTTTGGGGCATAATGGAAGTGGAAAATCTACACTTTCAAGAATGTTAAATGCCCTTATATTTCCACATGAAGGAAATATTTTGGTAGATGGTTTTGATACTTCTGATGAAAGTAAAATTTATGATGTAAGAACAAATGTTGGAATGGTTTTTCAAAATCCAGATAGTCAAATTGTATGTTCGACTGTTGAAGAAGAACTTGCTTTTGGACCAAGCAATTTGGGAATTCCAAGAGATGAAATTTTAAAAAGAATAGATTTTGCTTTAAAATTGACAGACCTTGAAGATTATAGATTTACTTCACCAAGTAGGCTTTCAGGTGGTCAAAAGCAAAAAGTAGCAGTTGCTTCTGTATTGACAATGAAGCCAAAATATATAATCTTAGATGAGCCTACATCTATGCTCGATCCATATGGAAGAGAAAAAATTTTAGACACTCTCAGGACATTGAATAAAGAAGAAAAAATTTCTATTATTCTTGTTACACAGCTTATGAGAGAGGCTTTTGAAGCAGATAGGGTTTTAGTTATGAATAAGGGAAATCTTGTTTTTGATGGAAAACCACAAAAGCTGTTTTCAAATAGAGATAAATTGAAAAAATATTCACTTGATGTTCCTACAATGGGAATAATTTTTGATAGATTGAAAAAAAGTGGAGTAAAGTTATCTGAAATTTCGATGACATCAGAGAGTTTGGCTTCGGAAATTATAAGATTGTACCAGAAGAAATGCAGAAAGTGAATTATTCTTCAAGCTGGAGAGGGAATATTTTGAGGCTGTGAAAAAAAGTATTTTTTTATATAATTTTCGTAAATTAACTAGTTGTGTTAGTTGAATTTAATAAAAATAAGTAAATAAAAATTTGCTATAAACAATCCTATATACCTGTATACTGCCACTTTGTCATTGCGAGGCTTTAGCCGTGGCAATCTAAGCCTGTAAATTATTATTTACTTAAAAATTAAGTCGATCACCTCTATTTAAAATGAAATCGTGATCTACTTAATAAATTACTAAATTTAAATTAAGCGGTTAAGATTGCCACGGTCGCATAGCTCCCTCGCAATGACATCTCTTCTAAACAGAGGTTGTTTTGATAGATTTTAAAATATTAATCAACTAGCAAAACGAGTTAAATTTATGGGAAGTATGTCAACGAAAACGCATAAAAATTTCGTACATATAGACGGAAGAGAAAAGAAAAAGAAAACATGAACCATATTATAGATATAGAAGGTCTTTCATATACATATATGAAGGGTACGCCTTATGAAAGGCTTGCATTAAAAGATGTAAATATAACTGTTGATTCAGGAGATATAGTAGGAATAATTGGCTCTACTGGTTCTGGAAAATCTACACTTGTACAACATTTTAACGGTCTTTTAAAAGCAGATTCAGGAAGAATAGTTGTCGATGGAATAGATTTGACCCAAAAGAAATTAGATTTAAAGGATTTGAGAAGGAAAATAGGATTAGTTTTTCAATATCCTGAATATCAACTTTTTGAGGAGACAGTAGAAGATGATATTGCTTTTGCTCCTCGTCAATTTGGATTTTCTGAAGAAGAAATAAAAAAATCTATTGATTCTGCAATGAAGTCAATGCATTTGACTGAAGATATGAGAAAGAGAAGTCCTTTTTCACTAAGTGGAGGAGAGATGAGGAGAACTGCAATTGCAGGAATATTGGCGATGAATCCCTCTGTTTTAGTTCTCGATGAACCTACTGCAGGACTTGATCCTTTTTCAAAAAAGGAACTTCTAAATATTATCTCTGAATTGAATAGAGAAAAAAAAGTTACAGTTATAATTGTTTCACATTCAATGGAAGAAGTTGTGGAAATTGCAGATAAAATTGTCGTTATGGCGAACGGAAAAATTATTTCATCAGGGACTTCTGAAGAAGTTTTTTCTGATGAATCTGTAATAAAAACTGCAAGACTTCTTTTGCCAGAATGTACAGAACTTATGATAGAATTAAAAGAGGCAGGATTGCCTGTTAAATATAATTTGTGTAAAGTAGAAGATTGTATAAAGGAAATAGCAAAACTATTTGCTTGATACAATTAAGATATTGAAAAAATGAATTTTTTGAGTAATATAACAATAGGACAATATGCCCCAGGTGATTCATTTGTTCACAAAATGGATCCACGGTTTAAAACTTTAATTTCAGGGGCTATAATAATTCAATGTTTTTTACTGGATAAATGGTTTCTTTTATCAGTACCATTTATCTTTTTGATATTGGTAGCCTTTTTAACAAAAATTTCTTTTAATTATATAATGAAGGGATTAAAGGCTGTACTGCCATTTATTTTTATAACATTTTTCTTTAATTGTATATTGACATCAGGACATCCGATTTTTTCTTATATATTTCCCAATGAATTTTCTTTTTGTCTTTTTCCTGATTTGACATCTCCAGTTGTACCTGTTTATGATAAATTTATGATAACAGTTACACATGAGGGAATCGAATTTGGATTTTTTATGGCATTGAGACTTTTAATAATAGTTCTTGCGACATCACTTTTCACATTGACAACATCGCCAATGGAAATAACAGATGCACTTGAAGATTTGATGAAATGGGGAAAGGTTATAAAAATTCCTGTTCATGAAATGGCAATGATGATGAGTATAGCAATAAGATTTATTCCAACACTTATTGAACATCTTGAAAAAATTGTAAAAGCTCAACTCTCAAGAGGAGCAGAATTTGAAAATAAATCTATAATTAAAAAGGCCAAATCTTTTGTTCCTGTCTTGATTCCTCTTTTTGTAAATGCTTTTAGAACAGCTGATGAACTTGCTGTTGCTATGGAAGCAAGATGTTATGGATTGACAGAAAATAGAACTAAATTGAGAGAGATGAAGACTACTTGGAGGGATTTTGCTTCATGTAGTGTTATAATAATTTTATTTGCAGTTCTCAATTATTTTCAATTTTGGGTATTAAAGGGAATCTAAAAAAGGAAAAAGTCTTATCTGTGGATAAAATTTATCTGCAGATAATTTTTTTTTGAGGAATTTAAGTAAATAGATGAATGACAGAATGAGCAGAATTAGAAATTTCTGCATTATAGCACACATAGACCATGGAAAATCAACACTTGCAGATAGATTGCTCGAAGCAACAAATACCATTTCAAAAAGAGAGATGGAAGAGCAAGTTCTTGACAAAATGGATTTAGAGAGGGAGAGAGGCATAACCATCAAATCTCACCCTGTTACACTTACTTATAAACATACAGACGGAATTGAATATCAATTAAATTTGATTGACACCCCAGGACATGTTGATTTTTCTTATGAGGTTTCAAGAAGTCTTGCAGCTTGTGAAGGAGCTTTATTAATTGTCGATGCTTCACAAGGTGTTGAAGCACAGACAATGGCTAATTTTTTTCTTGCACTTGACAACGATCTTGAAATAGTTCCAGTCATAAATAAAATAGACTTACCTGCTGCCGATCCTGAAAAAGTCATATCCGAAATTGAAGATATTTTGGCACTACCAGCAACTGACGCTATTTTAGCTTCAGCAAAAAAAGGAATAGGAACAGAAGATGTATTGTCAGCTCTTGTTGAGAGATTACCTCCTCCAAAAGGAGACGAGGAAAAACCCTTAAGAGCATTGATATTTGATTCACAATATGATTCTTACAGAGGTGTTATTCTTTTCGTCAGAATTATGGATGGAAAAATAACAAAAGGCACACAGATAAAATTGATGTCAAATGGTAAGACTTATGAGACAGAAGAAATAGGTATTTTTAAACCTGATATGACGAAAACAGAATGCCTAATGGCTGGAGATGTAGGTTATATTTGTGCTCAAATAAAAGACATAAGAGATACAAGAGTTGGAGACACAGTTACACTTGCACAAGATGGAGCCGAAGAACCTTTACCAGGTTATAGAGATGTACAACCAATGGTATATTGTGGTATATACACAACAGACAATATATATTACGAATCCTTGAGAAATGCACTTGAAAAATTACAATTAAATGACGCTGCTCTTGTTTTTGAACAAGAAAAATCCCTTGCACTTGGTTTTGGTTTTAGATGTGGATTTTTGGGACTTTTACACATGGAAATTGTGGAAGAGAGAATTGAGAGAGAATACGGTCTTGACATTATAGGAACAGCTCCTTCAGTTGTATACAAAGTTTATTTGACAGATGGAAGTCAAATAGACATACAAAATCCTTCAGAATTGCCTGATCCTACAAAAATCGACAGAATAGAAGAGCCTATTGTTAAGGCTTCGATAATCTGTCCTAATGATTTTACAGGACCAGTAATGGAATTGTGTCAATCCAAAAGAGGCATTTTTAAAAATATGACAAGTTATATTGACGGAAGATTTATGTTGACTTATGAACTGCCTTTTGGTGAGATAATTACGGACTTTTTTGACAGATTAAAATCTGTTACTCGTGGGTATGCGTCTCTTGACTATGAATTGATAGGATATAGAGAGTCTGACTTGATGAAAGTTGAAATATTGGTAAATTCAGAAAAAGTCGATGCACTTTCTTTGATTGTCCACAAATCAAATTCTTATGAACAGGCAAGACGTCTTTGTGAAAATTTAAAAGAAACTATTCCACGCCATATGTTCCAAATTCCAATTCAGGCAGCTGCAAATGGAAGAATAATTGCAAGAGAAACAATATCACCATTCCGTAAAAATGTTATTGCAAAATGCTATGGCGGTGATATTTCAAGAAAAAGAAAATTGCTTGAAAAACAAAAAGAAGGCAAAAAGAGAATGAAAACAATAGGAAGTGTTGATATTCCACAAGAGGCTTTCTTGGCTGTATTAAAAACAAAAGAAGAATAATAAAACAAACATTATTAACAACCAAATTAATAAATAAAACCACAGAAAAAAATCTGTGGTTTTTTATTTTGCTTTTTTTCAACTCCTCAGATACATTAGTTATGTTATATAGCATAAAAGTGCCTAATTATAATTTATAAATAAATTTCTTAATATTATAATTTTTAAAATTTCTAAATAATTTTAAATAAAAAATTGAAAAAATATTATAAAATTTTTATTAACTTAAAAGGAAATTTTAATTAAATATAGAATATATAAATATATGCAAAATAACCTTATAGAAACACTTGCATTATTTATATATTTGTAATAAAATAAATAAGACTGTTTTTAAAAATAGTCATTTTAAAAACAGTCTTGGGGCGGAGATAATAAAAATGGTTTCAAATATTTTTTCAAAAAATTATTTTATTTTTTCAAAGGATTCAAAACCTGTTGATTATAGAGGATTAACACCATTTGCAAATTTTGCTGGTTTATCTGATATAGAAGAATATGCTATAAATAAAATGGAAGAAAAAATTTTAAAATCAATAATATCTCTTCCACCAGTTGAACAAAAGATAGAAATGAAAGATGTAGCTACTTTTTATGGAAAATCAAAAAGATTTATAAATAGTATATTTTTTTCTATGATATCTGAAAAAAATAATATTATTCCTATTCAAAAAAAGATACAACCTTCTAATAATTAGGTGTTTTTATGGTTGAAGTTGTTGGACAGAACGAAGTTCTAAATTTACTTTCTACTTTAGTAATAAAAGATAAACTTCCAAATTCTCTCATTTTTACTGGATTGAAAGGAGTTGGAAAATTTTCTTCTGCCCTTTGGCTTGCTTGTCTTATAAATTGTACTAATTCTGATTTAAATTTAAGACCTTGCGGAAAATGTTCTCACTGTAAAAAAATATCTAACTTAAATTCAGTTGATATACATGTTATTGAACCTGACGAAATTACTTTAAATTTAAAAATAGACCAAATAAGGGAACTTGTATCAGAATCATCTTTTGCTCCTTCTGAACTTAAAAAGAGAGTTTTTATAATAAAAAATGCAGAGAGAATGACAGATGAAGCAGGAAATTCTATTTTAAAAATTCTTGAAGAACCACCTAATTATTTATTATTTATTCTTACAGCTTCAGATTCAAGTTCAGTTTTACCAACTATTCTATCTCGTTGTTCTGAAATTAAATTCAGGGATATACCAAAAAATATTATATTTGATTGGTTATTAAAAAATAAAATGGCTAATGAAGAAGATTCTAAATTGATTTCTTCTATAGCATTTGGAAGTATTGGAGTTGCTACTGAATACGCAAAAGACCCTAAAAAACTTGAGAAAAGAATTATTTTGTTGGATATTTTAACTAATATAGAAAAATATTCTTCTTTTGAAATTTCCGCAAAAACTTCAGATATATGTTCTTCTCTTTCTGATTTTTTTGTAATAAATAAAGCTATATCTCTTTGGCTACGTGATTTAATGGCAATTTCAGTTTGTAAAAATTTTCAAGATTTTGTGAATATTGATTTTGCAGAACAAATTATTAAACAGTCAAATATTATTTCAATTTCATCACTTTTTGCTATTTCTGAATTATTAAAAGATACTGTTAAAAAAACATTTTTTAATGTAAATCCTTCTTTTTTATCTGATAATCTTTTTAGAGGAATATCCCTTATTCTATCAAAATATTAAATTTTTATTTTAGGAAGTTTTTATTATGTCGATTGTTGTTGGAGTATCATTTAGAAAATCTGGTAGAGTTTATTTTTTCGATCCAAACAATTACAAATTATCTGAAGGCGATAGGGTCATAGTTGAAACTATTAGAGGGCTTGAAATGGGTAAAGTTATATTTACCAATAAAGAAATTAACACAAGTTTTATGGAAGACGAATTGAAAAAAATTGTCAGACCTGCCACAGATGAAGATCTAATTTCCCTCTACCAAAAAAAAATATTGTCAAGAAGAGCATTAAAGATATGTAAAAATAAAATAAAAGAATATAATTTAGATATGAAATTGATAGATGTCGAATATGCTTTTGATGACAGTAAAATAATATTTTATTTCAGTGCAGATGGGCGAATTGATTTTAGAAATTTAGTAAAAGAATTGGCTTTAATTTTCAAGAAAAGAATTGAACTTCATCAAATTGGAGTTAGAGATGAAGCAAAAATTTTAGGTGCAGTTGGATTATGTGGTCGTCCAGTATGTTGTAATCTTTTTATGCCAGAATTTGTTCCTGTTTCAATAAAAATGGCAAAAGAACAGAATTTGTCATTAAATCCTGAAAGAATTTCAGGAGTATGTGGTCGTTTTATGTGTTGTTTAAAACATGAGCATGAAGTTTATTATGAAGGATTAGAAAAGTATCCACCAATTGATTCATTTGTCAATACTGAAAAAGGAAAATTAAAAGTTGTTGAACAGTGTATATCAAAAGATTCTGTTATATGTGAAACTTTAGAACAAGAAAGAATTGAAATTCCTCTTAAAAAAATACCAGAATATGCCCATGTTGTTGAAGCTAAAACAACACCTGATAACATAAAATCTAAAATAGATGATGGAATTAATATAAAAGAAACTTCTGTTAAGGAAGCTAATATACTTGCAAGAGAAGCAATTAATCTTTTATCAGGAATAGGAAATATCATATCATCAGATGATATAGACAACAATGAAAATGAAAATGTAAATGTAAATCAAATTGAAGAAAATAAAATTTCTGAAGAAAAAGAAAATAAAGAAACAAAGAAAATAGAAATAAATAAAATCGAAGTTCCTCAAAAAGATGAAGTTCCTCAAAAAGTTGAAGTTGTAACTCCTCCTGCAAAAAAAGAAAAATTTAAAATATTAATTCCTAAAGAAATGATTAAATCAAATATTTTAAATTCTGATAATTCGTCAAAAGTTACTAATGACAAGCATAAAAAAGCTTCAAAAATAAAAATATCTTCAAATATTTCAAAGGAAATATTTGCTGGAAGTTGGAATGGTTCTTCTTCATCTTTAATAGATAGCAATATAAATAATAAAATCGAAGAAAAACAAAATGATAAAGTCTTGCAAGAAGAATTTTCAAAAAGTGATATCGTTTTTGAAGATAATTGTGAAAACAAAAATGATAAAGAAATAAAAGATGATATTGTTCTTGAAGATAATTGCGAAAACAAAAATGATAAAGAAATAAAAGATAATATTGTTCTTGAAAATAATTGCGAAAACAAGAATGATAAAGAAATAAAAGATGATATCGTTCTTGAAGATAATTGCGAAAACAAAAATGATAAAGAAATAAAAGATGATATCGTTCTTGAAGATAATTGCGAAAACAAAAATGATAAAGAAATAAAAGATGATATCATTCTTGAAGATAAAGAAAATCACAACAATTTAGAAGCATTACCTGAATCCAAAACAGAATCAAAATTTGAACAAAAATTTAAGCCTCGTTCAGAAAAAAAAGGATTTCAGCCAAGAAATCCATTTCTAATGAGAAAACAAAAAAATAATCATAACGATTATAAAAATAAAAGAAATAATAACAAATATAAAAACGAAAATAAACGGGAAAACAATGATCGCTATGATAAAAAAGACCGCAACGAACAACACAACGATAAAAAATTTTCTAAACAAAAGAAATTTTGGTTAAAGGGCAATAATAGAAATAATAATAAAAGAGAAGATTCTTAGAAACATAGAGGTATAAAATGGTTTTATCAGGACTTGATGTTTTAATAGAGAAAAATTTTGATATACTCAAAGGCTCAAATGTCGGTCTTTTAGTCAATCAAGCATCTGTTGACTCAAAACTTCGCCATGCAGTAGATATTTTTGCAAAAGAAAAATCTTTTTCATTAAAGGCACTGTTTGGTCCTCAACATGGATTAGATGGGCATACTCAAGACAATATGATTGAATGGAATGGATATGAAGATGAAAAATTGTCTTTGCCTGTTTATAGTCTATATGGAGAAGTTAGACAACCATCTGATGATATGTTAAAGGGTATAGATACTATAGTAATAGATCTTCCTGACATCGGGGCAAGATATTACACTTTTCTTTGGACTTCTCTTTTGATGCTGGAAAAATGTTGTCAACTTGGCATAAGAGTTGTTGTTCTCGACAGACCAAATCCAATAAATGGAATGTCAATTGAAGGTCCTACTTTAAAAGCAGGTTTTGAATCTTTTGTTGGACTTTATCCTATTCCAATAAGACATGGAATGACTATGGGAGAACTACTTTTCATGATGTACAAAGAAAAAGGACTCAAAGGAAAATTTATAGTCGTTACAATGAAAAATTGGAAAAGGAATATGTGGTTTGATGATACAAAATTGCCTTGGGTCATGCCTTCTCCAAATATGCCAACACTGGATACTGCTATTGTATATCCTGGAATGTGTCTTGTTGAAGGTACCACAATTTCAGAAGGCAGAGGAACAACAAGACCTTTTGAAATATTTGGAGCTCCCTATTTTTCATCAGATGTACTTGCAGAATCATTAAAATGTGTAGATGGTCTTGTTTTTAGAAAAGCTTCATTTCAACCATCATTCCAAAAACATGCAGGCAAAGTTTGTTTTGGTGGACAGTTACATGTTGTTGATAGAAATGCTTTTGAGTCTGTTTTTGCTACCTTAAAAATTTTTGAGACTATTCTCAAAAATTGGTCAGATAAATTTTCTTGGAAACAACCACCTTATGAATATGAATATAAAATATTGCCTATTGATATTCTTTTTGGTTCAGATAAACCAAGAAAAGCACTTGAATCAGGGGAAAAAGCAGAAGATTTGAGAAAGTCTTGGATTTCTGAAGAAACGGAATTTAGAAAAAGAAGACAAGATTTCTTGATGTACTAAAGAGGGTGAATTAATGAAAGCACTTATTTTGTCTGCAGGACTTGGAAAAAGACTTCGTCCTCTTACTGATGTAATTCCAAAGCCACTTGCCGATATAAATGGCAAACCAATTATTGACATTATTGTAGATAAATTAAAAAATATTGGAGTTGATGAATTTGCATTTAATTTACACCATCTTCCAGAAAAAATAAGAGAACATTTTGCAAAGTCAAATGAGAATATAACTTTTTCTTATGAAAAAGAACTTCTTGACACAGGTGGAACTATTGCTTCTTTTTCCGATTGGTTAAATGAAGATGATTTTTTAATTGTTCATAATGGCGATATCTATTCTGATATTGATATAAAAAAGTTGTTAAAAATTGCTTTAGATAAAAAAGCTCCAACATTGGCTTTGATTCCAAATGGACCAGTTGGAAATGTAAAATTTGATTCTGAAAAAGAAAAAATAGTTGATTTTAGAAATTCTTTAGGTATAGACAATCCAAAATTTACAAATTGTACTTTTTCAGGAATTGCTATTTACCCAGCAAAATTTATAAAAAAAATGCCAAAGGGAAAATATTCTGTAATTGATTATATGATAGAAAACCTTAAACAAGGGACAGATATTTTTGGTGTTTTATTTGAAAATGTTTATTGGAACGACATAGGTACTTATGAAGCACTTGAAGCTTGTAGAAAATTTGATTTAGAAAAAGGGAAAAAATAATGATTTTATCTGAAAAGTTGAATGAGTTTCTAAATATTTTTTTTGAGGGAAAAACTTTTGATATTAATGAGATATGCAAGGGTGGATCAGATAGAAAATTTTACAGAGTTTCAAATGAAAATAAATCTTGTATTCTATCTATTTCTTCAGATTTAGCAGAGTATCGCTATTATTCGTCATTTGCAAATTATTTTCAAAAACAAAATGTACCTGTTCCTGAATTTTATTTTACTATTCCTGAAGAAGGAACAGCTGTCATGTTTGATGCAGGGACAGAATCACTATGTGATTATACTAAAAAACATTCTGATGGCGAAAATTTCACTATATATTTAAAAGTTCTCGATAAGTTGTTTTCTTTCCAAGAAATGGATTTTTCAAATTGTTTAGAACTTTCTGAAAGACAATTTGATTATGATGCTCTTTTGTGGGAAACTTCATACTTTTCACAATTCTTTTTAAATCAATATTCAAAAATAGAATCTATTCCTGATAAAGTAAAACAAGAATTTTTAAATTTGGCAAAAATTCTTTCAGAATTGCCAAGAGTTCCAATGCATAGAGATTTTCAATCACAAAATATTTTCATAAAAAATAATGAAATATATTTTATAGATTTTCAAGGGGCAAGATTGGGAAATAGATTTTATGATTTAGCTTCTTTAATAAGAGATCCTTATGTAAAATTGAGTCGTGGAACAAAACATTCTCTTGAAAACATATTTTTAGAAAAATTAGCAAATAAAACTGGAGATAAACTTTCATATTTAATGAAAATGTTTTCTTTAAATTCTGCATCTCGATTGATGCAAGCATTAGGAGCTTATGCCAATTTAGGATTAAATAAAAATAAACCCCAGTTTTTAGATTACATAAAACCTGGGGTAAGAAATTTGTTTATTGTTTTAGAAAATTGTCAAATTTTACAAAATACTTTTAATTTTTTATCAAGCAATATTAATAGTTCTTTATAATTTTTTTAACTTGCTTTGAAATTATAAATAGGTTTTAAAACCTCTATAACATCAACTGTTTCATCTATCACATCAATAATATCTGACAAAGATTTATATGCCATAGGTGCTTCATCTAATGTTGATTCATTTATAGAAGTAGAATATACATTTTTCATCGAATTTTTATATTCTTCAAGATTTAACAGCTCTTTAGCCTGATTTCTTGACATCAATCTTCCTGCACCATGTGGAGCTGAAAAATTCCATTCTGGATTTCCTTTTCCAACAGCAAGAATACTGCCATCTCTCATATTTATAGGAATCAAAACTTTTTCATCTTTATAAGCAGATATTGCCCCTTTTCTAAGTATTTTTTCATCTACATCAATATAATTATGTATTGTATGAAAAGACTCGATTGCCTCTAATCCTGCTTTTTGAATAATAATTTCTGCCATCAATTCTCTATTTCTTTTTGCAAAATCTTGAGATATTTTGACATCATTTAGATAGTCATCTAAATAAGTTCCATAGACAAAACATAAGTCTTCAGGAATTGTTAATTCTTTAGGTGTCCACTCAATAGATTTTAAAGCTTTTTGAATTTCATTTCTTCTGCCAGCTTCTTTGTATTCTTTTATTAATTTTTCTTTTTTAATAAAATATTCTTCTTTGCCTTTGCTTAAATCTATTGCCAAATCTTGGTAATATTCGGCAACTTGTTTACCTAAATTTCGTGATCCTGAATGTATTACCAAATATTTTGTACCATCTTGACTTTGATCAATCTCAATAAAATGATTTCCACCACCCAATGTTCCAAGACTTCTCTGAAGTCTTCTTGAATCTTTAAGGTATCTATTGCATACCAAATTTGTGAGATCAAAAGGCTCTTTTCTCCCCTCCCAAACATTATGTCCTGAAGGTATCAAATGAACTACTTCATCAATTTTTACTAAATCTAAGTCTATTTTTCCCAAATTGACAGTGTACATGCCACATCCAATGTCAACTCCAACAACATTTGGAACAACTTTATCTTTTATCGTCATTGTAGTTCCTATTGTACAACCCTTTCCAGAATGGACATCTGGCATTATTCTAATTTTGCTATCTCTTGTGAATTCATAATCACACATTCTTCTTATCTGTTCTACAGCTTCATCTTCTATGATTTTTGCAAAACATATTGCAGTATTTTCTTTTCCCTTAATTTCAAGCAT